>JANNDF010000998.1:0-6642 GCA_031387445.1 Planctomycetia bacterium | reverse complement strand
CCTGCTGTCTCCGCGCCCTCTGCGCCCGCTGCGGTGAATCTTTTTTCCCAGGTGCTGCGATGGCGAAATCTGCTTCCGACCCCGACCTGACCAAGTTTCGCAACCTGGGGGTGATCGCGCACATCGACGCCGGCAAGACGACGACCACCGAACACCTGCTCTTCTACGCCGGCGTGAAGCACAACCTCGGCGGGGTGGACCAGGGGAACACCGAGACCGACTACGACCCGGAAGAGCAGGAGCGGGGCATCACCATCTACTCGGCGTGCATCCCGTTCCACTGGCGGGGGTACACGGTCAACCTGATAGACACGCCGGGGCACGTCGAATTCACCGCCGAGGTGGAGCGATCCCTGCGGGTGCTCGACGGGGCGGTGTGCGTGTTCGATGGGCAGAAGGGCGTCGAAGCCCAGAGCGAGACGGTGTGGAAGCAGGCGAACAAGTACGCCGTCCCGCGGCTCGTGTTCGTGAACAAGATGGACGTGGTCGGGGCCGACTTCGCCGGCACCCTGAAGACCATCCACGACCGCCTGACGCCCGACTTCGCCGAACACGGCCAACCGGTGCCGATCGTCATCCCCATCGGTGCCGGGTCGGACGGGTACAGCCCGAAGCCGCTCGCCGGGGTGATCGACCTGATCGAGCAGAAGGCACTGTACTTCGACGCCGGCGACTTGGGCCGGACGGTGCGGGTCGAAGCGATCCCGGACGAGGAGCAAGACACCTTCCGCAAGTGGCGTGAGGAGATGTTCGACGCCCTCACCCAGCACGACGACAAAGACCTGATCACGTCGCTCGTACTCGACGGGAAGGAGCCGGACATCGGGACGGTGCGTCAACTGGTGCGGGAGTTGACGCTGACGCGGAAGATCTACCCAGTGCTGTGCGGGTCGGGCCGCGAACACGTGGGCATCCAACCGCTGCTCGACGCGGTGACATACTACCTGCCCAGCCCCCTCAACCGCCCGCCGGTGGTCGGCACCAACCCGAAGCACCCGAACAAGGAGGAGAGGCGGAAGCCCGACCCGAAGGAGCCGTTCTGCGGGCTGGTGTTCAAGGCGGCGTGGCACCCGAGCGGGCACCGCTTCTTCATCCGCGTGTACAGCGGCACGCTGCGGCCGAACCTGCGGGCGTACAACACCGGCAAGGACATGAAGGAGAACGTGGCCAAGCTGTTCCACGTCCACGCCGACCCGATCAAGGGGCTGGAGGAGGTGGACTCCGCCCCGGCCGGTGACATCGTGGCCGTGGTCGGGCTGAAGGAGTCGGTGACGGGGGACACCCTGTGCGACACCCAGCACCCGATCCTCCTCGAACCCATTTCCTTCGCCGACGCGGTGGTGTCGCAGTCCATTGAACCCGAAAGCGGGGGCGACAAGGACAAGCTGGCGAACGCCCTGGGGATGCTCCAACTCGAAGACCCGACGTTCAAGGTGCTGGAGAGCAAGGACACCGGGCAGACGCTCATGAGCGGCATGGGCACGCTGCACCTGGAGGTGAAGAAGCACCGGCTGGAGCGCGACTTCAAGCTGAAGGTGCGGGTGGGCAAGCCGCGGGTGAGCTACCGCGAGAAGCTGAAGGCGGGCAAGACGGTGGAGGTGATGGTCGAGCGGTTGGGCGAGAAGCAGACGTTCGCCGTGCTGCGGGTGTCGTTCATGAACTTCCCCATCGAGAAGCCGGTGACGGTGCGGAACGCCCTGACCGGCGACGGCCTGCCGGCGGTACTTGCCGCGGCCGCCGAGCGCGGGCTGATGGACGCCTGCCAGACGGGCGAGTTCGGCTACCCGATGATGCACCTGCAAGCCACCATCACCGACGCCAAGTTCGACCCGGCGCTGAGCGACGAGACGGCATTCATGGTGGCGGCGAACAAGGCGTTCCGGCAGGCGTGCGAGAACAACCTCGACCTGATGGAGCCGATCATGAAGGTGACGGTGACGACGCCGAGCGACTTCCTCGGCAACATCACCGGGGATCTGGCCAAGCGGGGCGGGCAGATCGAGGAGACGAAGGGCGACTCGATGGCCGAGATCATTGCGAAGGTGCCGCTGGAGAAGCTGTTCACGTACGCCAACGAGGTGCGGTCACTCTCCCAGGGCCGCGCCGCGGCGAGCATGGAGCCGTTCAGCTACGAAGTGGCCCCGCCGGACGTGGTCAGGCGCGTGCGAGGGGATTGAGCGACGGCGGTGTAGAATGTCACACGCACCCGACCGAGGGCGATCATGTCCACGCTGGCACAACCGATCACCACCGCCGAGCTTCTCGCCATGCCGTACGACGGCAAGCGGCGGTGGGTCATCAACGGCGAACTCCGCGAACAAGAGATGGACACCGGCGAACTGGTGGGGCGGACGATGACCATCCGGAACCGCTTCCACTCCGAAGCGATGGCGAACATCACCGGGGAACTGTACATCTGGCGATTGAGTCTTCCGACCCCCCGCGGGAGCGTGGTGTGCGGGGAGGCCGGGGTGCGGTTGCCGGGCGACCCGCCGACGACCGTGGGCGTGGACGTGGCGTATGTGCCGCCCGGCGTGATGGTCGAGCAGACCGAGGAATCGACCATCATCCACGGGGTGCCGACGCTGGTGGTCGAAATCCTGTCGCCGAACGACACCGTCGAGCAACTCGACGAGATGGTCTCGACCTACCTGACGACCGGCGTGCCGCTCGTGTGGGTGGTGGACCCGCACGACCGCACCGTCACCATCTACCGGCCGGGCGACGAGCCGACCCTGGTGAACGCCCGCCAGCAACTCACGGGCGGGGACGTGCTGCCGGGGTTCGCCACCCCCGTCTCCCACCTGTTCGAGTAGCCCGCACTCACCGAGCGACCGGGGGATTCCTCCGTGACCCTCCGGCGTGCCCGATGCACGAACGACCGGCTCGGCTGGCTGACCTTCGGCGCGTGTTCCCTCGGGGTGGTTGTCGGTTGTGTGGGGCTGTGTCTTGTCGTGCCGGAGGACGGTGGCGGAATGAACCCGCTCGTCGGTTGTTGGACGGTCGTGTTCGCGGTGGTGGCGGGGTTCGCAGGTTGGCAACTCGTTCGCCCGAGAGAATTCGAGTTCGTGCTGAAAGACGGGGTCATCCGGTGGGGGCCGACGGCCCGCCCCGACCGCCAGCGACGAATATCGGTAGCGGACATCGGGAGGGTGATGATCGACGACCGTGAACAGCGGCTGGTGGTTGAAACGAAAGCGGGCTTCGTCCACACGTTTGGTGACCACCTGTTGATCTCGGAGGTTGATCGGTTCGCGTTCGTCGAGTTTCTGAAGCTAAACCATCCGGGCGTGCCGGTAGCTGTGTAACACGGTTCCACCGATTAATGAGGCATCCCATGACCCCGGCTCGCAAGCGGATCGCGCTCGTGGCGCACGATGCCAAGAAGGCCGAGCTGTTGGAGTGGGCGACCACCCACCAGACGGCCTTGTCGCGTCACGAACTGTTCGCCACCGGCACCACCGGTGGGTTGATCATTCAGCACCTCGGGCTGAACGTCCACCGCTACCTGAGCGGGCCGCTCGGCGGCGACTTGCAGATCGGGGCGGCCATCGCCGAAGGGCGGTTGGACGTGCTCATCTTCTTCTGGGATCCGCTCGCCGCCCAGCCGCACGACCCGGACGTGAAGGCGCTGCTCCGGGTGGCGGTGGTGCATAACGTGGCGATGGCGTGCAACCGGGCGACCGCGGATTACCTGATGTCGTCGCCGATGCTGCACGAGCCGGAAGCGTGAGCGACGGGGTGGCGGTCCGTCGCTCACGCTTCCGGCTCGTTGTCCACCAGCTCGATGTACTCCAGCGGGGCGGTGGTCTGCGGGTTGTTCACTCGCACGGCCAGCCCGCCGGTCAGGATCCGTTCCAGGTGCGGCAGCACGTCCGCCTTCCGCCAGCCGTCGTTGAACGGCGAATCGGCCGGCATCCTCCCGCCCGCCTGCCGCGACCGCACCAGGTCTTTCAAGTCTTGCTGCGAGCAGACGAGGCTCTGGGCCAGTTTCAGCCGGTCGCACACGTCGTTCAGCACCACCGTCAGCAGCGAGCCGAGCACGGCCACCTGCGGCGGGTCTTGCTCGCTCTCGATTTTCTCCGGCAATTCGGCGGTCGGAACGCGGTTCGCCTCTCGGACGGCTCGTTCCACGTTCTCGAACTCCCGCGGGGGGATGCCGCGGAGCGATCCGAGGTTGTCGGGCGTTCGCGCGCCGCACTTGGCCACTTCGAGCAGCACGTCGTCCCGCATCACGCTCCGGGCGGGGCGGTCCTGCCGCTCGGCCACGCCCAACCGCCAGGCGAACACCGCCCGCAGCACGGCCAATTCGCGGCGGCCGAGTGCCCCACCCCCCTTCACCTTCCGCCACCGCTCGACGGCCATGTCCTCGCTCGTCGTCCACTTCACGAACGCCGCGAATTCCTCCTCCGCCCAGGCCGTGCGGGAGTATCGCTCCAGCTTGGCGCCCAGCCGCTCGTAGGCCGGGATCAGGTACCGCACGTCGTCGTAGGCGTACCGCACCTGGGAGGCGGACAGCGGGCGGCGGCGCCAGTCGGACAGCGTGTCGCCCTTGTTCAGCCGCGTGCCGAGGGCGATCTGCACCAGCCCGGCGTAGCTGATGGGGAAGGTCAGGCCGATCAGCCCGGCGGCGATTTGGGTGTCGAACAGGTGGGCCGGCGGCGCCCCCGACTTGAACCGGCACATCCGCACCTCTTCGCGGGCGGCGTGCGCGATCACCACCCGCGCGGAGTCGTGCATGAGCGCCCAGAACGGGGCGAGCGAGCTCACCTCGTACGGGTCGATCAGGAACAGTCGCTCGGCGGTGGACACCTGAATCAGGCACAGTTCCGGGCGGTAAGTGTCTTCGCCCACGAACTCGGTGTCGAACCCGATCACCCGCTGGGTGGACAGGTGGGCGACGCACTCGGCGAGGGCGGAATCGGTGTCCACCATCCGCTCGGGGAGCGGCAGCGGCTTGTACGGGCGGCGGGGCATTGGAGGGTCGGGACAGGGGGTTTCGGTTACGGCAACGGGCGGACGGCGCTCACCCGCGAGTCGGGGAACGTCCGCACCGCCCGGCGGTACACCCATAGCTTATAGGTGTCGTACCGTTCGCCCCGCACCACCAGCGGGAACTCCTTCACCAACTCCGGCTTGGTGAACCCGTCGGCGTGGCCGGGCGGTAGGGGGAAGTTGCTGAAGTAGTAGACGGCCGAGTGGTCGGTCATCCGCCCGCCGGCTTGGGTGAAGTGGCTCGGTCGGGTGATGTCCGGCTCGTGTTCCGCCCGCACGCCGTTGAACCTGAGCAGCGCCACCGTCTGATACTCCGGGGTGTACACCGGCAGCGGTTCCCCGCGGGTGCGGAGGTGTTCGCAGAGCGCTTCGGCCATCTTCTGCCGCTCGGGCATCCGAGTGATGCGGTCACTGTTCGTCGGCACGATGGGCAGCGGGTGAACCATGTGCGCACCCAGGAACGCCACACTCACCCCCGGTGCCAGGAAGGTCAGCCGCCCACCCCACCGACAGACCATCCGCCATCCGAAGGGCAGGGCGCTCAGCCCGGTGAACCAGCGGGCGGCAATCGGCCAGAAGGCCAGATACCCGGCGAGCGCCCAGTTCGCTTCGAGCGGGCCGGTCGCGGCTTTCAACGTGAAGAACGCCGTCGGCAGGCCGTACATGCAGGCACACACCCGCAATCGCGGGTCGGCCACCAGGGTGCGGAACCGCCACAGCAGCCACGGCCAGAGGAGCAGCGGTAGCGCTCCCGTCAGGAGCAGTTGCGTGCCGACGAATTCGCCGAGCGGCTTCAGCCCGACGGCCTTGTTCTCGTTCGCGTGGGACCACTGGTAGAGCAGCGGCTCGAACCCGTGCTGCACGTTGTAAACGAGGATCGGCGACGCCACGGTGAAGGCGACGGCGAGGTGAACGGCGTACCCGGCCGCCCACCGGCGGAACCCGCCCAGGCCGATCAGCGCGAAACTGAGCAGTCCGGCCGGCACAGCCAGGCCGGTGGTGTACTTGCCCAGGATGCCGCAGCCGAGGATCAGCCCGCCGCCCACCCACCACTGCCAGCCCACCCGCTTCGGCTCGATCCCGTCACCCGGCGTCAGCCGCTGATGCACGGCCACCAGCCACGCCAAATAGAGCGACCAGAACAGGAGCAGCGGCGTGTCCGGCGTGATCATCACCGCGCCGAACGTGTACACGGGGGTGAACACGGTGGCGAACAGGATGCCCCGCGGGCGGGTGAGCCAGCCGATCACCCCCAGGACCGTGACCGTGGCGATGCAGGCCGGCAGGCGGACGGCGAGCGGGGTGTCGCCGAGCAGCTCCGTACTCGCCCGGATCATCACGGCCGTGAGCGGCGGGTGGTCGAAGTAGCTGAGTTGCAGCTCCTTCGACCAGCACCAGTAGTACAGTTCGTCGTCGTGGAGCGGCACCCACCCGGCGAGGGCGGTGTACACCACCCCCAGGACGGCCAGCAGCAAGAAAAACCAACGCCCGCCCACGGCCGCACCCTCTCGGCGTGAATTGTCCGGGCGGGAGTGTAACGGAGAACGGCGACGGCGGGGAAGGCCGAGTTGGAATGGAAGAAGGACGAGAGGAGTTCAACCGCCCCGTCATCGCCCCGAGCTTGCGAGGGGAACACGTCCGCACCCT
>JANNDF010001142.1:0-4440 GCA_031387445.1 Planctomycetia bacterium | reverse complement strand
CGCACTTCGTCTTGCAGTCGCACCCCATGTCCGAGTCGTCGATGGGCAGCACGCCCTCCCGCTTGGCGTCGGTCCAGTGCCACGCCGTGCCCCACCGCTCGCTCTTCACCAGTTCGATGGGGGCCTTGGCGAAATTGGCGTCGGTCGCCCGCTTCCGCTGCGGCGTGTCCTTGTAGTAGCCGGTGCAGGTGCTCGGCGCGTGGACGACGAACACGCCCTGCTTGCGGGCCGCCTTCAGCATGTCGTTCATCGGCCCGGCCAGTTCACCCACGCGGGCCTCGGCCGACTTGCACCAGTGGTGGTCCCACATGTCGCACACGATGACTGCCGTCGCCTTCGGGTCCCACTTCACCGCCTTCTCGGTTGGTGCGACGGCCGGTTCGCCGGGTGCGGCGGCGCGACTGCGGAGGGTCAGTTTCAGTTCCGCGGGGTCGGCGGCGGATGACAGCATGGCGACACCGAGCAGGGCGAAGGCGGCGAGAGGTCGGACCACGGGGTGGACTCCGAGAGGGGCGAGTGGGTTGAAGGTACGCGGGGCGGGCGGTCGATGCAAGCGGCGGCCAGTAAGGTAGCCGATGGCCCCCATCCCCCTCGTGAGGCCCACATGTCGTACGCCATCTCGCCCGCCGCCGAACGCCGCATCGCCCCGCGGTTCCGCCCGACCGTCGGCACCATCTGCCGCCTCCGCGACCGCAACCAGGTGGCGCTGGTGTGGAACATCTCCAGCACCGGCATCAGTATGATGATTGCCGACCCGCCGCCGGCCGGCACGGTGCTGGCGGCCGAACTGTCCACCGAAGGGGGAAGCGTGTTGCCCCTCACCCTCCACGTCGTTCACGTCCGTCAGGCGGACACGGGGGACTACCTCCTCGGCGGGCGGTTCGACCCCCCGCTGTCGGAAACCGACATGCGGCGGTTCCTGGCTCCCGGCACTGCTTGAGTCGAATTCCGTTGCCGCACTCTGCCCCTCGCTCCGAGAATAACCGCAGTCGGCCCGACACCTCTCCCGCCTGAGGGCATCGCCATGAGTCTGTGGGATAAGCTCACCCGCGAGTTCGTTGACATCATCGAGTGGACCGAGCCGAGCCAGAACGAGATCATGGCGTACCGCTTCCCGCGATCCGACAACGAGATCAAGAACGGGGCCAAGCTGATCGTGCGGGAAGGCCAGTCGGCGGCGTTCGTGAAGGAGGGGCAGCTCGCCGACGTGAAAACGCCGGGGATGTACACCCTCGACACGAACAACATGCCCATCCTGTCGAAGATCCTCGGCTGGAAGTACGGGTTCGAATCGCCGTTCAAGTGCGAAGTGTACTTCGTGTCCACCCGCCAGTGGACCGACCAGAAGTGGGGCACACAGAACCCGGTGATGATGCGGGACCCGGAGTTCGGGCCGGTGCGGGTGCGGGCGTTCGGCACCTACGCCTTCAAGGTGATCGACCCGGCCACGTTCATCCGCGAGGTGGTGGCCACCGACCCCATGTTCGAGACGTTCGAGATCACCAACCAGTTCCGCAACGCCATCGTGTCGCGGTTCGTGGACACCATGGCCGCCCAGCAGATTCCCATCCTGGATTTGGTGGGCAACTACGAGCGGGTGAGTCGGCTGGCCCAAGACCGCATCGCGCCCGAGTTGGCGAAGATGGGCATCGCGCTCACGCAGTTCTTCGTCGAGAACGTGAGCCTCCCGCCGGAGGTGGAGGCGGCGCTCGACAAGCGGACGCAGATGGGCGTGCTCGGCAACCTCGACCAGTACGCGAAGTTTCAGAGCGCCGAGGCGATCCGAGACGCGGCGAAGAACCCCGGCGGCATGGCCGGGATGGGCGTCGGCTTCGGGGCGGGGGCCGCCATCGGCAACCAGATGGGGGCGGCGTTCGCAGGTGCTGCCGGGGCGAACCCGGTGACGAGCCAGCCGCTGCCGCCCCCCGTCCCGCTCGCGGTCACGTTCCACGTGGCGATCAATGGGCAACAGGCCGGGCCGTTCGACGTGCCGGCGATTGCGAAGAAGGTACAGGCCGGCGAGATCACCCGCACCAGCCTGGTGTGGAAGCCGGGCATGGCCAACTGGACCGCCGCGGAGCAGGTGGCCGAACTGCACGACCTGTTCAAGAACGTCCCCCCGCCGCTGCCGACGTGAAAAGTACTCCGCACCCTCCGGGTGCGTTTCTGATCCAACCGCACCCGGAGGGTGCGGAGTACTTTGAGGACTCCCCCATGACCGCACTCCTCACCCCGCCGCTGGCCGCCCCCCCGCGGTTGCCGCCGCCGGTCGCCCCGCGGCCGTATCGCTTCACGAACGACGACTTCCGGAGGTTGACCGACCTCGGCCTTTTCATCGACCAGTTCGTCATCCTGATCGACGGCGAGTTCATCCACATGCCCCACCCGAACCCGCCGCACGACATGGCCGTCTCGCTCACGCTGCCGATTCTCCAGGCCGCGTTCGCCCCAGGGCACTTCGTGCGGGTGCAAACCGGATTCGTCACGGGACTCGACACGAACCCCGGCCCCGACCTCGCGGTCGTTCCCGGTTCGCCGCGAGACTACGTGCAAGCCCCGCGCGCGGCCGTGCTCATCGTGGAGGTGTCGGACACGTCGCTGGCGATGGACACCGGGGCGAAGGTCCACATCTATGCCGCGGCCGGGGTGTCCGAGTATTGGGTGATCGACGTGAACGACCCGCGGTTGCTCGTGTTCCGCGATCCGGTGGCGGATGCAACTGCCCCCCGCGGGCATCGGTACTCCACCACGCTCACGCTCACTCCCGCCGACACGGTGTCACCGACCGCGATGCCGAACGCCGTCATCCGTGTGGCGGAACTGTTACCGTGAGGATGGACACGCTGCTCGTGCATGGCGTCATGGCCGTCGGTATCGCCGGGTTGGGGCTGTTCATGCGGTCGATCCACCGGGATTCTCGCCGCGAGCGGTGGATCAGTTGGCTGACGTACACACTGTGTGTCGGCGGGTTCGTGTCGGGCGGGCTGGTGATGGTGCTGTTCGACTGGCCCCCGGCGAAGGAGTATTTGGCCGTGGCGGTTGCCGGTGGCGGGTTCGGATTGCTCTGCGGACTTGCCCTCGGCCGGTTCGTGTGGCGATACTATCAGAACGAAATCGTCGGCGACGAGGACACACGATGACTCCGCATGTGCCACGGCTCGGCTCCCGACGTCAGTTCCTCACCGCCGCCGGCGGCGGGTTCGGGGCGCTCGCGTTCGCATCCATGTTGCAAGGGGCGGACGGCGGGAAACCCGCGCTCGGACTCGTCAAACCGCACCACATGGCAAAGGCGAAGGCCGTCATCTTCCTGTTCATGGAGGGCGGGCCGAGTCACGTGGACTTGTTCGACCCGAAGCCGGAACTCACCAAGCAGCACGGCAACCCGCTGCCGCAAAGCTTCGGCAAGGTGATCACGCCGATGGGCACCGGCGGGAACAAGTTGCTCGCCAGCAAGCGGAAGTTCGCCAAGCATGGGAAGGGCGGTCTCGACATTTCCGACTGGCTGCCGCACATGGCGAAGCAGGCGGATGAGATGTGCGTTCTGCGGGCGTGCAAGGCGGACGGGCTGAACCACGTCGGGTCGGTGTGCCAGATGAACACCGGCAGCATCCTGGCGGGGCGGGCCAGCCTGGGCAGTTGGGCGGTGTACGGGCTGGGCAGCGAGAACCAGAACCTGCCGGGGTTCGTGGTGCTGACCGACGGCGGGGAGGTGACCGGCGGGCCGAAGAACTGGGGCACCGGGTTCATGCCGCCGACGTACCAGGGCACCCCCTTCCGCCCCGGCAACAGCCCGGTGTTGAACCTCGCCACGCCTGCGGAAGTGGGGGCCGAGCGGCAGAAGGCGAAGCTCGACCTGATCGGAAAACTGAACGACATCCACAAGCGCGAACGCCCCGGTGACGCGGAACTCGACGCTCGCCAGGCCGCCTACGAACTCGCCTTCAAGATGCAGGCGGAAGCCCCCGCAGTGGTGGACCTGAGCAAAGAAGACGAGAAGACGAAGGAGGCTTACGGGCTGAACAAGAAGGAAACGGCCGAGTTCGGGCACCGCTGCCTGCTCGCCCGCCGGCTGGTGGAACGGGGTGTGCGGTTCGTGCAGGTGTACTGCGGGGCCGGCAGCGCGTGGGACGCCCACGCCGACATCGAGGGCAACCACTCCAAACTCTGCCAGCGGGCCGACCAGCCGAGTGCGGCCCTCATCGCCGACTTGAAAGCCCGCGGGCTGCTCGACAGCACACTGGTGATCTGGGGCGGGGAGTTCGGCCGCACGCCGATGACTGAGGGCGTGAGTGGCCGCGACCACAACCCGTTCGGGTTCACCACCGTGTTTGCCGGCGGCGGGGTGAAGGGCGGGTACGTCCACGGCAGCACCGACGAGTTCGGCCTGCGGACGACCGAAGGCGAGACGCATGTCCACGACCTGCACGCCACGATTCTGCA
>JANNDF010001070.1:0-2462 GCA_031387445.1 Planctomycetia bacterium | reverse complement strand
CAAGCCACCTCATCCGTCCCGCAGGTGGCTTGCCCCTCGCTCGCGCGTCGGGCTAACGGGTTGGGGTCACTTCGGCAGGTTCGCTTTCATCTCCAGGTTCTTCACCAGGAACGCCCACATGTCGGCGGTCTCCTCGATCACCTTCGCGGTCGGCTTGCCCGCCCCGTGGCCGGCTTTCGTTTCAATGCGTGCCAGCACCGGGGCCGAACCCGCCTGGCACTCCTGAATCTTGGCGGTGAACTTGAAGCTGTGCCCCGGCACCACGCGGTCGTCGGTGTCGGCGGTCGTCACCAGCGTGGGCGGGAACTTGGTGCCCGTCTTCAGGTTGTGGTACGGGCTGTACTTGATGAGCGCCTCGAACTCGTCCTTGTTGTCGCTGCTGCCGTAGTCGTCCACCCAGTAGCGGCCGGCGGTGAACTTCTGGAACCGCAGCATGTCCATCACCCCCACCGCGGGCAGCGCCGCCCCGAACAGGTCGGGCCGCTGGATGAGCGTCGCCCCCACCAGCAGCCCGCCGTTGCTGCCGCCCTGAATCGCCAGCTTCTTCGGGCTGGTGTACTTCTCCGCCACCAGGTACTCGCCGGCGGCGATGAAGTCGTCGAACACGTTCTGCTTCTTCAGCTTGGTGCCGGCCCGGTGCCACTCCTCGCCGTACTCCCCGCCGCCGCGCAAGTTGGCCACCGCCAGCACCCCGCCCATTTCCATCCACTGCAACCGGCTGACGCTGAACGCCGGCGGCAGGGAGATGTTGAACCCGCCGTACCCGTACAGCAGCGTCGGGTTGGTGCCGTCCAGTTTGATGCCCTTCTTGTGGCAGATGAACATCGGCACCTCGGTGCCGTCCTTGCTCTTGTACTTGATCTGCTTCACCTCGTAGTCGTCCGGGGTGAACTTCACCTTCGGCTGGCGGAACAGGGTGCTCTTGCCGGTGAGCAGGTCGTAGCGGTAGATCTCGCCCGCCCGGTTGAAGCTGGTGAACGTGTAGAACGTCTCGGTGTCGGTGACCTTCCCGCCGAACCCGCCGGCCGAGCCGATGCCGGGTAGCGTCACGTCCCGCACGAGCGCCCCGCCCGTGGTGTAGCACTTCACCACCGTCTTCACGTCTTGCAGGTAGTTGCACACGAACTGCCCGCCCACCAGGCTCACCCCGCCCAGTTTGTCCTTCGCCTCCGGCACCAGCGTCTTCCAGTTCGCCTTGCCCGGCTTGCGGGTGTCGATGGCGATGATCTTCCCCTTCGGGGCGGCGTCGTCGGTATCGAAGAAGAACACCGGGCCGTCGTTGCCGACGAAGTCGTACTTGTGCTCGTGCTTGTCGATCAGTTCGACCGGGGCGGCGAGCGGTTCGAGCAGGTCGCGGTACGTCACGCGGGTGTTGTCGCCGGTGGTGCCGTCACCGATGGTGATGATCAGGTAGCGGCCGTCCTCAGTCACGCCCCCGCCGAGCGTCCACTTCGGGTTGTCCGGCCGCTTGTACACCAGCACGTCGTCGCCCTGCGGGGTGCCGACGCGATGGTAGTACAGAGTCTGGTTCTCGTTGGTCGCCTGGAACTTGGCGTCGCCGGTCGGCTCGGGGAAGCGGCTGTAGAAGAACCCGCGGCCGTCGGGCGTCCAACTGGCACTGCTGAACTTCACCCACTTCAGTTCGTCGGCCAGCGGCTTGCCGGTGGCGATGTCGATCACGCCCCAGGTGTTCCAGTCCGACCCGCTCTCGGCCTTGCCGTAGGCGGCGTACTTGCCGTCATCGCTCGGCACGAACCCGCTCAGGGCGATGGTACCGTCCTTGCTCCAGGCGTTCGGGTCGAGCAGCACCCGCGGCTCGGCGTCGAGCGCGTCTTGCACGTACAGGACGTTCTGGTTTTGCAAGCCCTCGTTGCGGCTGTAGAAGTACCTCCCGCCGACCTTACTCGGGGCGGTGAACTTCTCGAAGTTGTACAACTCGGTGATCCGCTTCTTGATGGCGTCGCGTTCGGGGATGGCGGCCAGGTAGGCGTCGGTGATCTTGTTCTGTTCGGCCACCCAGTCGGCCACGTCCTTCGACTTGCGGACGTCGTCTTCGAGCCAGCGGTACGGGTCTTCCACCTTGGTGCCGTGGTAGGTGTCGACCACGTCGACCTTCTTCGTCTTCGGGTACGTCAACGGCTTCTCCTGGGCGAGCGCGGCGAGCGGAGCGAGCAGGGCGGCGAGCGCGGCCCAGCGGGGACGGAACATACGAGACCTCCGGCGGGAAAAAGACCGGCAGCGTGCCGGAGTGGTGTTGTAGGTGAAAAGCCTGTGAACGATGACTCGCCCGGCCTTCACGAGATAGTCGCGCAGTCTGACGCTAGAGCGGTTCTCGCATTGGTGTAGCGCCGGTGGTCGGGTTCGGGTAGGGTGGAGTGACCGAGGAGGGCCACCCGATGAGGGCGTACTCGTCCGACCTGCGGGAGCGGGTTCTAGCCGACTGCGACGCCGGGCTGAAGACC
>JANNDF010001062.1:0-2327 GCA_031387445.1 Planctomycetia bacterium | reverse complement strand
CGCCTGCCGGGCGGCACTGCTGAATGTGCCGCCCGGCAGGCGGCACCTACTTCAGGTGTTTCACGATCACGTCGATGTTGTGCCGCACGGTGCCGGCGTAGGTGCCGGTGGGGCTGCCCGGCGTGCCGAGGGAGTCCGAGTACAGCGCCTCGTCATCACCGACCAGTTTCACTTGCCAGCCGTGCTGCCGCAGGACCGTGTCGAGCACCTGTTGCAGGCCGCGCTCGGGCACCGACGTTTCGGTGAACAGGGCGGGAATCTTGTGGTCGGCGATGTACTTGGCCAGTTCCGACACCTTGGTGGTGCCCGACTCGGCGCCGGTACTCACCCCCTGCAACCCCTTCACCTCGAACTCGTAGGCACGGGCGAAGTAGCCGAAGGCGTCGTGGCTGGTCACCAGTCGCCGGCGGTCCGCGCCGAGCGTCTTCGCCTTCGCCTTCACCTCGCGGTCCAGGTCCTCCAACTCGCTCAGGTACGCCGCCGCGTTCGCCCGGAAGGTGTCGGCGTGTTCCGGGAACTTCTCGCACATGGCGTCGCGGATGGTGCCCACGCACGTCTTCCACAACTGCACGTCGAACCACACGTGCGGGTCGTGTTGGCCGCCGTCCACGTCGGCGTTCAGCAATCGGTCGTGCGGGATGTCACGGGTGACGGCCACCGCCCGCCCGCCGGGGGCGTGTTCCAGGTGGTCGGTCATTTTCCCTTCGAGGTGTAGGCCGTTGAACAGCACCAGTTTGGCCGACGACAGCCGTGCGAGGTCGCCGGCGACGGGCTGGTAGCGGTGCGGGTCGGTGCCCGGACCCATCAGCACATCGATCTTCACTTTACCCCCGCCGATCCGCTCCGCCGCATCGCCGATGATGCTGGTGGTGACGAGCACGTCGGCCGGCGGCTGGCGGGGGCCGCAGCCGGCGAGGAGTGTTAGGGCGACGAGGGCGACGAGGGCGAAGAAGGCGAAGAACGGAGCGAGCTTTCGGGTCGTGGTCATCAGGGTATTTCGGTGGTGCGAAGTATTCAGATTAGTTTAACCTAACAGCCTCGGCCTGACCAGACAACCCATGATGCGACTCTTCGTGGTCGTTGAACGTGGCCCCACGATCTGTAGGATTGGGTCATGAGCGAGATCGTGAACGTGCTGGTGGTGGGCAAGGGCGGGCGGGAACACGCCCTGGTCTGGAAGCTGCGGCAGTCGCCGCGGGCGGGCAAGGTGTACTGCGCCCCCGGCAACGCCGGCACCGCCGCCGACGGGGTGAACGTGCCGTTCGATTTCACCGACTTCGACCGCATGGCCCGCTTCTGCAAGAAGGAGAACGTCGGGCTGGTGGTCATCGGGCCGGAAGACCCGCTCGCCCTCGGCCTGTCCGACTACCTGCGGAAGCACGGCATTCTCGTGTTCGGCCCGTCGAAGGAGGCCGCCCGTATCGAGTCGAGCAAGGTGTTCAGCAAGGAACTGATGCGGAAGGCCGACGTGCCGACCGCCGACTTCCAGATCTTCGACCACCCGTCGCACGCCCGCACCTACGTCGAGACCCGCGACTACCCGGTGGTGGTGAAGGCCGACGGGCTGGCCGCCGGCAAGGGCGTGATCGTGTGCAAGGACACGCAGTCGGCGCTCAAGGCGGTGGACCGCATCATGGTGAAGGAGGAGTTCGGGGGGAAGGTGGGCCGGCAGATCGTCGTCGAGAAGCGGATGGAAGGGGAGGAACTCTCCCTGCTCGCACTCGTCGCCGGGCGGAGCGTACTCATGCTCCCGCCGGTTCAGGATCACAAGGCGGTGAACGACGGCGACCAGGGGCCGAACACCGGCGGCATGGGAACCTACTGCCCGGCCCCGGTCGGCACACCGGACCTGCTCTCGGAGGCCGAGGGCACGGTGTTCGTGCCCATCGTACATGCCATGAAACGGGGGCGGTTCCCGTTCAGCGGGGTGCTGTTCGCCGGGCTGATGCTCACTTCTCAAGGGCGGCGGGTGCTGGAGTTCAACGCCCGCTTCGGCGACCCGGAAACGCAAGTCATCCTCATGCGGCTGAAGTCGGACCTGCTCACCCTGCTCGAATCGGTCGCCCTGGAACGGCTCGGCGAGTTGCCCGAGGGGGCGGTCGAGTGGGACCCGCGGCCGGCGGTGTGCGTGGTCATGTGCAGCGGCGGGTATCCGGGCAAGTACGACACGGGCAAGATCATCGCCGGCCTGGACGAAGCGGGGAAACTGCCCGACGTGAAGGTGTTCCACGCCGGCACCAAGGATGTGAACGGTCGGCCGATGACCGACGGCGGGCGGGTGCTCGGTGTCACCGCACTCGGCAACGACCTGGCCGCGGCGAAGGCGC
>JANNDF010001009.1:0-2088 GCA_031387445.1 Planctomycetia bacterium | reverse complement strand
GCGAAGACAAGCGTCACGTCTCCCCGTTGAACACCCCCTATCCATGAATGGAGAGGGGGCCGGGGGGGTGAGGTCTCGCCCCCCACTGATCACTTCCCCTTCTTCTTCGCCCACGGCGGGGGTTCGCTGAACCGTTCGATCACCTTGTTGTGGGAGGCGTTGTCGCCCACCAGCCGGAGCAGATCGGGCAGGCTGTCGCAGGTACACTCGAAGATGCACAGGCTCATCTCGTCGGCCGTGCCCTCGCCCCACTTGATCGCCTTCGGCGGGCTGTTCGGGTTGGCCGCGTTGCTGCTGCTGTTGTCGTGGACCGACTCCATCTTCACCTTCGTGCCCTTCGGCAGCCGCACCGGGTTGCGGTACAGGTACTCGTCCTGCCAGTTGAAGTCCCACGCCTTCACGCTCACCAGCGGGACGGTCTTGCCGTCCGGCGTCTCGGCCCACGCCTTCATGCTCTTGCCGAGCAGGTGCATGTGGGCGGCCACGCCCACCAGGGTGGTCGCCACCGGCAGGGTGTACTCGGCCTTCAACTTGTACTCCTTCTCGCCGGCCGGCATGTCGATCGTCCAGTTCTCCACGCTGAACCCGCCGAGCGGGCTGACGGCGCCGGACTTCTCGAAGTAGACGCCGACTTCCGACTGGTCCGTCTCGTCCTTCCCGCTCGGGTGGTAGTGGATCTGCAACAGGGCGTCCGACCCTTTCGCCAGGAACCGCCCGGTGCCTTCCGGCACCACTCGCGGTTGTACCCCCGGCGCCCACCCGCCCAGGCTGCCGGTCGGCAGGATGCCGATACCCCCGGTGGTCGTCCCGTACCCCTGCCCCTCGTCGGCCTCGTCCCACTTGCGGGCCTGCCCGGTCATGTCGAGGAAGCAGAGGGCGTGGTGGACCACCTTGCGGTTGCCGGGGCGGAACTCGATGGCCTTCACCATCTTGCTCTCGTGTACGTCGATCGGGATGACGAAGTTGCGGGTGACGTCCTTTTCGCTCGCCGGGATCTTGAACGGCTCCGTCATCTTGATGATGAGGTCGGGCTTGCCCAGCAGCCAGCCGTCGTTGAATGTCGGGGCCTTCGGGCGGTCGGCCGCGTCGCCTTCGGGGGCGTCGGCCTCGGCCCAGGCTTTCAGCGTGGCGATCTCGGCTTTCGTCAGGTGTTGTTCGTCGAGGAAGTGGCCGTAGTTCCGCTCGGCCTTCCACGGCGGCATGGTGGTGTCGGCGGTCACGCGGACGATCTGCTTGGCCCGCTTCTTGGCGTCGGCGTAGGTTTGCAGCGGGAACGGAGCGACCTCGCCATCGCGGTGGCAGTGGGCACAGCGGGTGAAGATCAGCGACGCGACGTGCCGGTTGTACGTCGGCTTCTCCGGGGCGGCGTCGGGCTTGGGCAACGCCTCCTCGAACACGCAACCGACGGGTTCGGTCTTCGCCACGCTCAGCGCCTTGCCGGCAACCACCGCAGCGATGGCGTCTTTCAGGTCGTGCGTGGTCGCCTTGTCTCGTGGCTTGGCCGGCTTCTCGTACCAGTCGTCGATCCGCCCGCGGTACTGCACATCACCCTTCGCGTTCAGCACGAACGCTTCCGGCACGGCGGTCGGCTTGAGCGCCACCGCCACCGCCGCGGAGCCGTCGAACAGGATCGGGAACGTGAACTTGTAGTCGGCGGCGTACTTGGCGGTGTCGGCGAACGTCACGCTCGGGTGGGATACCACGCCGTAGAACTCGACGCCCTTCCCCTTGGCGTCGGCCAGTTTGTTCAGCGTGGGGGCGTACCGCTGGCAGAGCGGGCAGGTGGGGTTGAAGAACACCACCACCGTGGCCTTCGTGCCCCGCCCTTCGGCGATGCGGTGGACGTTGCCGGCGGTGTCGAGCAGCGGCGGCAGGTGCCGATCACCCGCCGACGCGATCATCGGCGCGAGCAACAGGGCGGCAAGGGCGACGGTGCGAGTCATGCGGGTGCTCACGGGGGCGATGCGGATTGTACCACGGGGCAGGGGCGGAGGTTTCGCCGGGGTCGGCGTTTGCGGCCGGGCCAACCACCCCCACCTCTCCCCGCTGGGGAGAGGTCGCCGCACCGAGCGGAGCGAGGGCGGCGGG
>JANNDF010000997.1:0-2463 GCA_031387445.1 Planctomycetia bacterium | reverse complement strand
CCTCGTCGAACGCGGCGTGCTTCATGCTCTTCCCTTCCTTCACGAAGTAGCTGTACGCGGCGTGGATGGTGCCGTCCTTCCCCTGGATGACGGCCGGGTAGTGGTACGACCCGCTGTCGTGCTTCTCCAGGTGCCGCGTCCACTTCCACGTCTTGCCTTCGTCGTCACTCAAGCTGACGGCCAGGCTGCTCCGCCCCTTCGTGGTGTCGTTGTAACAGAGCAGCCAGTTGCCGCTGGCCAGCTTCACCGCATCGATGCCCGCACCGGGGTTCGGCAGTTCGCTGCTGGTCACGCTGCCCCAGGTGTCGCCGTTGTCCTTCGACTCGCTCACCCGGATCTTCTTGAACAGCCCGTTCTCACGCATGTACGCCACCAGCGTGCCGTCCTTCTTCTCCAACACGGTCGGCTGAATGCTGCCGAACCCGGCGAGCGGGGTGGAGGCCGTCCACGTCTTGCCGTCGTCGTCGGAGATGGCCATCAGCCCGGCGCTGAACGTGTCCGAGTACAGCGGCAGCAGGATGCGGCCGGACTTGAGCACCGTCGGCTTGCACCGCGGTTGCCAGCCCAGCCGTACGGAGAGTTTGTCCTTCACCTTCTTCGTCACGGAGTCCGGCGTCAGGTCTTTCGGCAGGCTGAACCCGACCGCGTCCTTCTGCCACTTCTCGAACTCGGCCGTCATCACCTTCTCGAAGTCCTTCGGCTTGAGCGGGATGCTCGCCTGCCAGTCCCACTTGGGGGCGCCGTCCTTCTCGTAGTCGGTGCTGGTGCGGTACTGCGTCAGGCAGCTCTCCCAACTGTTGGCGATGATGAGCGGCCAGAACATCCACAGCTTGCCCTTGCGGTCGATGAACATGGCGGTGTTGCCGTCCGGGAAGCCGGGGTTGTCGCCCAGGTCGAACGCTTCGGTCCACTCCTTGCCCGGCTTCTTGCGGCTGCCGAACAGGGCCACGTCGTCGGAGTCCTTTTCCCCGCTGCCGCGGTACCACGACACCAGCAGGTCGCCGTTCGGGCATTCCACAATGCCGGGGGCGTGGTTGTGCTTCGGGTGCAGGGGGAAGACCAGTTCGGCCGAGTGCTTCGGCTTGTCGTCGGCGAACAGCGGGGACACGAGCAGTGCGACCGCGAGGAGAGAGAGCCGGCGCATGGCGGACCTCGGAGGGGATGCGGAGAGGGGTGTTGTAGGGAAGGTGCCGAGACCTCACCCCCCCTCGCCCTCTTCCACGCTCCGCACGAACGCCAGCGCCTCGTCGACGGTGCCGACCGTCGCGCCGGGCACCCGCCCGGCCGAGTCGCACGCCTGGAGGGCCAGCAGGTCGTCGAAGTGCTCGCTCGCTTCCAGCCGCTTCTTCGCCCGCGCGCCGAGCGTGCCGGCCCGGTACTCGTGCGCGAGCATGTGGTGTTCGATCAGCCACGCGGTGCGATCCGTAATCAGCCCGTCGAGCGACTGCAAGGCGGCGGTCACATGATCCAGCGGGTCGATGGCCTTGCCGACGTCGTGCAGCAGCGCCGCCAGCAGGAACTCCTCGTCGTACAGCGTGTGATCCTTCGCCCGCTCGAACACCTGCAACGTGTGATACAGGGCATCGCCTTCCGGGTGCCACTTCGGGCTTTGCTTCACGCTCTCCAGCGGCAGGAGCAGCACGCGGAAGATGGCATACGGGTCGAGGCCCGCTTCCGCCGCTTCCAGTTCCTCCTCCCAGCCGGGGTACTCGGCGGTGAGCAGTTGTTCCAACTCGGCCACGCTCGCCCGCTCGATCGCCTTGCCGGTGATGCTGCTGGTGAACACGAAGCTGGCCAACTTCTCGGCGTACACGGTCAGCTCGAACGTGAACTCACCCCGCACGTGAACGTGGGTGAACACGCGGCTCTCGCCGGCCTTCGTCACCTGCTTGCGTTCCACCTCGAACTTGTACCCGTCGGAGGTGAGCAGGTCTTCGATGCCCTCAGTGCCGTCGGCGAACAGGTGCAGGTCAATGTCCGACCCCTGCCGCACGTGGCCGGTGAAGGTGCTGCCGATGAGTTTCGGGCGGAAGCGGGTCAGCCGCCGCATCATGTCGAGCGCGAGCAGCCGCATCCGCTTCAGGTTGGCGGTGCGGCGGTCGCCCTCGTAGGTGCGGGCGAAGTGCTGGACGAGGTCGCGGATTTCGGCGTTGCTGGGCAGGTCGGCCGGTTTCACGTACCCGCGGCAGAGGCGATTGGCGGCCTTCAGCTTGGCGGTGAAGTATTCCGACTCGGCCCGGTCGTACATCAGGCGGGCGGCTTCGAACGCGATCGCGTGCCGCAGTTTGGCGTCGGCCATGAAGGTGTCGTGCGGCGGATAGTTTTTAACGAGCCTGTCCGTTGCCGCCGCGAGGCTCACTGGCATGATACGCGGCGGCGGGGGGAGGTTCAGACAAAGTACTCCGCACCCTCCGGGTGCGGTTCTGCTCCGACCGCACCCGGCGGGTGCGGAGTACTTTGGTC
>JANNDF010000948.1:0-10471 GCA_031387445.1 Planctomycetia bacterium | reverse complement strand
GTCGGTGGCGGCCGCCTGCTCCTTTTTCGAGGCGTCCATTTCCAGGCGGTACTTGCTCAGCCGCTCCTTCTGGCCATCCAACTCGCGGCGGTTGTCGTCGGCCCGCGTGCGGAGGGTGACCACATCTTCCTTCTTGGCCGCGTCCACCTTGATCTCGTTCAACCGGCTGACCTCCGCCCGGAGCTCGGCGATGTTGCTGGTGAGCGTGTTGTACAGGGTGAACGCGCCGAGCGCCGCGACGCTCAAGATCGCCCCGCCGAACACTCGCCAGAACACGTGCATCTTCTCCTCGTCACCCTTTTTCACCGTCACCGGGTGCGTGGCCGCCGTCGCCACCGCCAAGGCCTGCATTTCCGCCGTGTCGTTGGTCCGCACGTCCGTGTCACTCCGCTTGTTCATGGCATCCTTGCTCGCAACTGGGCCGGGTGTGCCAAACACACGCGTCGGGGGGCTGATCTTGCGCTGGGAGGCGACGCCATAACAACGGGCGGCAGGCCGCACAAGCGGAACAGAGGGCGGGGTTGGGGCGACCGGCGACCTGGGCCGCGGGCGTGACCTACACTTCGGCGCCCCTGTCGTGGTGCCCTCATGCTTCGCCCGTTCTTCGATGTCGCCATGCTCGCCCCCGGCCGGCAACTCACCTTCCGCAGGGTGGCCGTCGGTCACGCGATGTTCGTGCTGGCGCTGGCGTGGGTCACGCTCAGCGTGGGCGTGGCCGGCGGTGTCACCAGCTTCGGCTACGTGCTGCTCTCGGTGGCATTGGTGGAAGGGGCGGCGCTCGTCGGCTGGCGGCTGACGCAGATGCCGAAGAGTCAGGCGCTCGAGTTCCTGCTCGTGTCGCCGGTGCAACCGCGGCGGCTGTTCATGGCCGAAGCGCTCGTCGGCGTCTGCCGCTTCTCGCTCGTCTGGCTGGCCGGGCTGCCGGTGTTCGTGATGCTGGTGGTGTGCGGGCTGATTCAGCCGGCCGACCTGTGGCCGCTGGTGGTGATGCCGTTCGTGTGGGGCGCCGCGGCCAGCCTTCTGCTCACCGCGTGGGTGTACGAGTCGGCCCGCATCCGCCGCATCGGTGAAATCATCGCCGGGGTGGTGATCCTCATCTACCTCGTCGTCGGCGTGCTGGCGGCGGAGAAGCTCATCGACTGGCTGAACGAACTGCCGCCGGAGTGGGGGAAGCTGCTCGGCGGGGCGGTGATGTTCGGGTACGAGTGGAACCCGTTCGGCGTGGTGCGGTACTGGTTCGCGTCGGACGCGGTGGACTGGATCGCCAACGAACGGGTGACGTGGGTGACGGTGGCCGGGGCGGTGCTGGCGCTGCTGGCGGGCCTGCGAGCCGCCTTCCGGCTGAAGGGGCACTACCACGACCGCCACTACAAGCCGCTCACGTCGAAGCGCGAGGCTCAGACGGAGAAGATCGGCGACCGGCCGTTATCTTGGTGGGCCGTTCGCCGCGTGATGGAGTACAGCGGGCGGGTGAACGTGTACCTGGCGGGCGGGTTCGCGGTGGTGTACGCGGCGTACATGGTGGCGGGCGAGGCGTGGCCGGCGTGGATGGGCAAGCTGGTGTTCCAACTGGTGGAGCAGTGGGGCGGCGGGGCGACCATCAGCACCGGCCTGTGCGTACTGGCGACGGTGCCGGCGGTGTTCCAGTACGGCCTGTGGGACAGCAGCACGCAGAACCGCTGCAAGCGAATGGAACTGCTGCTGCTCACCGCACTGAACGGCAACGACTACTGGCACGCCTCGCTCTCCGCGGCGTGGAAGCGCGGGTGGGCGTACCTCGCCATTGCAGCGGTGCTGTGGGTGGCGATGGCGGTCAGCGGGCGAACCGACTGGTGGGGCGTGCTGGCGGCGGCCGTCGGGTCGGCGGCGGTGTGGGCGTTCGGGTTCGCGTTCGGCTTCCGCAGTTTCAGCACCGGCGGGCAGACGAACGGGCTGGCGAGCCTGTTCACGCTCGGCCTGCCGATGGCGTTGTTCGGCGTGGTGAAGTTCGGCCTGGGCGAGTACGCCGGGCTGATCCCCGCCGGGTTGACCTACGCCCCGCTGGCGCTCGGCGTGAATTGGAGCTGGTGGGTGGGCGTGGTGACGCTGACCGCCGGCACCGTGTGGCTGTCGCGGACAGGCCTGCGAAACTGCGAGACGGAACTGCGGAAGTGGTACGACGCCAACCAGGGGAAGAAGTCAGCCGAATAGGTCGTGGTCGAACGGCCCCGCAGGGGACGTGAGGCCCGACGGCGAATCACCATATCGGACAGGTGGCGTGGCGTCGGGCCTCGCTCCCGCTCCGCGGTCGCTCGACCACGACCTACACCACCACCCGGTCGCCGAACCGCTCGGCCAGGAAGTCGGGCACCACTGACAGCCCGGTCTCACGCAAGTCGAGGTGTTCCAACCGCTCCGGGTCGAGCGCGTCCGCGAGTGGTCGCAACTCGTCGCCGTCGGTGTCGGGTGTGAACAGCGGGTTGCCGGACAAGTCGAGCACCTTCAACTGCGGAACGAACGCCGCGGACGCGAGCGCCGGCAGCACCGCCGCCGTCAGCATGTTCACTCTCAGTTCCAGGTGCGTCAGCTTCCGCCACGGGTCACGGGCCAGGGCCGCCACATCCGCATTCACCAAGCGAGCCGTGTTGAGCGACAACTCCCGCACCGTCGTGCCCGACTCACTGCCGCCCAGCCGGCGCAGGCCGTCCGCGGTCAGAATCCCGCCCAACTCCAAGCGCTCCAACTGCAACCGCCCCGGCCGGCAGAGCGGGGCCACGCCCTCTGGTGAGATGCAGGGCAGGTGTAATCCGGTCAGCCGGTAGGCGAGCGACGACCGCACGAACCGCTCCAGCCACGCCACGGGAAGCGGGGTCCGCGCCCACCGCTCGCGGCCGTCCTCGGACATCAGGCTGAACTGTCGCACGCCGGCCAGGTGCGGGTCTTCGAGAAGGGCGGTGCTCTCCGGCGCGGACACCTGCCACGCCCACTGCTGGTACAGCGTCAGGTGTTCCACCCGCCGCAGCACCGGTTCGGTGAACCGCTCCCAACGCGGTGATCGCAACCCGTCGCGGCATTGCAGCACCCGCGGCGGCTCGTGCCGGAACGCCTCCGCCAGCGACGCCCCGTCCGCCCACCGGCCCACGTCCACCCCGAGTAGCGACACGAACCCGTTGCTCACGTACACGTGCGTGGCCGGGGTTTCGTCGCGGGTGGCGAACACCGGGGAGATCTCGGCGAGCATGGCCGGGTGAAAGTTACCACCGTACCGGTAGCGGCGGGCGAGGTCGGCGTGCGGGTCGATCGCCCGCAGGAACGGCCCGAACCACGTCATCCAGTGTTCGCGGAGCAGGTCGGCGGCACGGGCGTCGAGCTGAATCCGCTCGTCGGGCAAGGCGTGGTGACAGCGGATTTGCGTGCGGATGAAATCGGCGCGATCCCCTTCGCCGTGTTCGTCCAGCCAGTCGGCGAACACCAGCCGCGGCAGGTCGTCGGCCGGGTTCGCGGCGATGGCCGAGACGAACGCCTCGCGGTCGGACATGTGGTTCCCCAATGTACTCCGCACTCTCCGAGTGCGGCTGGGATCAACCGCACTCGGAGAGTGCGGAGTACATTCAAGCCAAGTCGCTCCGCTCCCCCAGCAGCCCCTTCACCGTCGCCGCCTCGCGCTTGCCAACGGGGTTCCCCGCGAGCAGCAGCCGGTTCACCTTCCCCTCGGCCACCGCACGGGACAGCGCCACCGCCCCGCGGCCGGCGATGCGGTTGCCCCGCAGGTCGATCACCCGCAGCGTCTTCAGCATCCCGGAGCGGGCGAGCATCTCGGCCCCGGCGTCGGTCAGGCGGTTGCGGCTGGCGTCGAGGTACGTCAACTCCGGCGTCCGCCAGCCGCGGCAGAAGTCGGCCCACCCGCGGTCGCCGAACAGGTTGCCGCCGAGCTTCAGCCCTTGCAGCCGCACCCACTCCTCCCCGCGGGCGAACGCCGCCAGCCCGTCGTCGGTCATCCCGCAGCGGGTCACGTCGAGCCGCTTGAGCGTCGGCCGGAACGACACGCGGGAGATAGCAGACCAGAGGTCGGCTTGTTCGGTGTAGTGTGCGGGGAGGGCCATGTTGAGCCTGTTCACCGATTTCACCTGCAACTGGTACAGTCGATCATCCAGTGGGAATTCTTGAAGCAAGCGAATCGATTCGAGGTCGTGTTCAATGCATAGTTCCCCGATCCGTCGGGCCATCGGTGAGCGCACCAACCGCTCAACCAGCGGAGTGGTGTCGAGGTCAAGCCGCACCACCCTTTCGAGAAATGGGGAGGCGAATGCAGCGTCGGCAGTCTCCGGGAACCCCATCGCGATGTGGAGTGACCGAAGGCTACTCATTCGTGGTGACGCCATCGCTTCCCACGCTGACGCCCCCATCAACAGCGACGCCGTCAACCGCGTGATGGGGTTCAACCGGAACAACTCGTCAACCGCCATCGGGTTCTTCACATTCGGCAGTCGCAGCGTCACCTGGTCCATGAACCCGCGGTTGTATTCGATGTGTTGAAATGGAAAGCCGGCGTCGGTCGCTTGTAGGCGGATCGCAAACCGTCCGCCGACCGCCTTCCCCGGCTTCCACTCGGCCGGCTGGCCGAAGGCGTCACACGCGGGCTGGATCCACGCCGGCAGGTTGGCCCGCAGCGTGTCGGCGCAGCGGCGGAAGAGGGTCTTGTAATCGTCGGTGCCGGTGCGGAGTTTGGCGAGAGCGACGTGATCGCGGATGAACGCGGCGCGGGCCGGGTCGCCGTTCTCGTCCAGCCAGTCGGCGTACACCAACCGCGGCAGGTCGTCGGCCGGGGCGGACGCGATGGCGGCGATGAATGATTCGGCATCGGGCATGGTTCGCCTCGGATGGCATTCAACACATGCCCGCAGAGCACGCAGAAATGGACGCAGATGAAGCCAGGATCAGAACAGATCTTTGTCTGAAATCATGTCTTCATCTGCGTCCCATCAGCGTCATCTGCGGGCCGATCTATTTCACCCCCGCATCAACTCTTCAATCACCCCGTCGGCCACGAACTTGCCGCGGCGGGTGAGCTTTACTGACAGCCAGGTGTCAGCGAGCAACCCTTGCGAAATCAGCATCGCCAGCCGTTCGCCGAACAGCGAATCGAACTCCACGCCGGTCTGCTCGCGGAACCTTACTCGATCCACGCCGTCGCTCCGTCGCAGTTGGATCACGGCGGTCTCCACCGCCCGCTCGCGGCCGTCGAGCCGCTCGCTCTGGAACGTCGGGGTTTCCCCGCTCAGCACCTTGCGGATGTAGTCGTTCGTGTTCCGCACGTTCAACTCGCGGGCGCCGTCCACGTACCGGGCGGCCCCGACCCCGAACCCATGATACGCCTCGTTCGCCCAGTAGCGTTCGTTGTGCCGGCACCGATGACCGGGACGCGCGAAGTTGCTGATCTCGTAGTGCTCGAACCCGGACGCGGACAGGAAGTCGATGGCCGTTTCGTACATCGCCAACTCGTCATCCTCGGTCACGGGGTTCACTTCGCCGCGGAACCGCTGCTTCCAGAGGGGCGTCCCCTTCTCGTAGGTCAGGCCGTAGGTGGAGATGTGGTCGGTGCCGTACTTCAAAGCGTCTTCTAAATCGGCGGTCCAGTCGGCGAGCGTGGCACCGGGTGCGGCGAAGATCAGGTCGAAGGAGAGGCTGGGGATGTGCTTCCGCACCGCTTCCACCGCCCGCGGGATGTGCTCGATGCGGTGCAGGCGGTCGAGCGATTGCAGCAGGTGCGGGCGGAACGATTGCACGCCGACGCTCACCCGCGTGACACCGTTCGCGGCCAACACGCGGCACTTGTCGTCGGTGATGCTTTCAGGCGTCGATTCGATGCTGAACTCGGCTCCGCTTGGCAGCGGCAACCAGTGACACAGCGTTGTCAGTAGGCGTTCGAGCTGAGCCGGCGACAGGTGTGTCGGCGTGCCCCCACCGATGAACATGGTCTCCATCGACTGCGGGGTGCCGAGGGTTGCCAGTTCCACCGCGAGGGCGTCGAGGTACAACTCGATCTGGTGATCCTGCCCGACCGTCACGGCGAAGTCGCAATAGCCACAGTGGTGCGCGCAGAAGGGCACGTGGACGTAGGCCGTGCGGGGGGACAGCCAGGGGGGAGGACTCATGCCACCGGCGGGGTCTGGGGCGGGGCGGGTTCGGGCGGTGGCGGCGGCGGGGCGCTCTTGCCCTCGTCGTGCGGCGGCGGGGGCGTGTGCTCGGACCCCATCAGTTCGCCCCACGGTGCCCAGCCCGGCACGTTCGCGCAGATGGCCTTGATGGCGGCCATCAGCGGCATCGCCAGGAACAGCCCGGCCGTGCCCCACACCAGATACCAGAACAGGCAGGAGATGAGCACGGTGGTGGCGTTCAGGTCCATGCTCCGGCCCATCACCCACGGCACGATGATGTACCCCTCCACCGTCACCACGGCCATGTAGAAGAGGAGGATGCCCAGGGCGGCCAGCGGGCCGACGTTTACGAGTGCATCCAACGTGGGCATGACGCCGGCGGCGATGGTGCCCAGGTACGGGATGTAGCAGAGGATGACGGTGAGCAGCGCCCACAGGATCGGCTGCTTCAGCTTGAGGAAGTGGTACACCACGCCCAGCACCACCCCCAGGGCGATGTTCACGATGGTCCGCCACACCAGGTAGCTCCGCACGCTCTCGGCCATCTCGCGGAACGCCCGCGACACGCTCTCCTGAATGCCCAGGCCGGGGCCGAAGATGTTCCGCACCTTGTCGATCAGCATCTGCCCTTCCACCAGCAGGAAGAGCAGGGTGAACAGGACGAGGGTCGTCTCGGCCAGCAGGCTCATGCCGCCGCCGCCGAGGGAGAGCAGGTCTTTGGTGATCTGCTCGCCCCGCAGGTACTTCAGCAGCTCCTGATACAGCTTGGCGTCTTCCACCTTCGCGGGCAGCACCTCGTCGAGCGCCAGAAACGGCAACTGGATGGCGGTGAAGTTGTTCCGCAAGTTGGCGTACTTCCTCTGGATGTCGTCGGTGTCGTTCGGGTTGGGCAAGTCGTTCAAGATTTGCGGGATGCTGACCACCACCAGGGCGACCACCAGCAGCACCAGCAGCACCAGCAGGCCGATGGCGGTGGAGCAGGAGACGAACCAGGGTAGCTTCAGCCGTCGGTTCATCCAGGTGGCCCACGGCCAGAGGAGGGCGGCCAGCAACCCGGCGATGGTGAGCGGGACGAAGATGCTGCGGCCGAAGTACAGGGCCATGCTCGCCCCGAACGCGGCCAGGATGTTCAACCCGTACCGGGTGGCGGTCGTCAGGTTCAGGTTCATGCGAATAGTGTGAGGTGAAAGCGCGGCCGAATCAAGCGGGTGGGAAAACGTACCCCCTCACCCGCCGGGTTCACTGCGTTCACTCCGTCGACCTCTCCCCCGCTCCGCAGGGGAGAGGTGAAAGCATCAGCGGCACCGACACGGTATTCGGGTTCGCAATCACCCCCACCTCTCCCCTGCGAAGCGGGGGAGAGGTCGACGCCCGAGCGGAGCGAGGGCGGCGGGTGAGGGGGTGACGTGTTGCTACCCGTCCAATCTCTCGCACGCCTGCACCGTGTTGCTCAGCAGCATGGCGATCGTCATCGGGCCGACGCCGCCGGGCACGGGGGTGTACGCCGACGCCACCCCCGCCACCCGCTCGTCCGCGTCGCCGCACAGCTTGCCGTTCACCGTGTTGATGCCCACGTCGATCACCACCGCCCCCGGCTTCACCATGTCGGGCGTGATCAGCCGCGGCACGCCGACGGCCGCCACAAGGATGTCCGCCCGGCGGGTGAGGGCGGCGAGGTCCGGCGCCTTCGTGTGGGCGACCGTCACAATGGCGTCCCCGCCGGCCGGGTTGTCGCCCGTCTTCTTCTGCATGAGCATGAGCGCGAGCGGCTTGCCGACGATGTTGCTCCGCCCGACGATCACGACCTCTTTGCCGACTGTGGGGATGTTGTTGCGCTGGAGGATCTGCACGCACCCGTGGGGGGTGCAGGGGTAGAACCGCGGGTGCCCGGCCGCCAGACGACCGACGTTCTCCGGGTGGAAGGTGTCCACGTCCACGTCCGGGTCGATGGCATCAATCACGGCCTCTTCGTTGATCTGCTTGGGCAGCGGCAGTTGGACGAGGATGCCGTGGACTTCCGGGTTGGCGTTCAGTTCGGCGATCAGGTCGAGCAGGGTCCGTTGCGACGTGTCGGCCGGCAGGTGGTGCAGGGTGCTGCGGATGCCCGCCTGCTCGCACGCCTTCTGCTTGTTCCGCACGTACACGTGGCTGGCCGGGTTGTCGCCCACCAGCACCACGCTCAGGCCGGGCGGGGTGCGGCCCTCGGCAGTGCGCTCGGCCACGCGGGCGGCGATCTCGGCGCGGATCTGCTCGGCCAGGGCTTTGCCGTCGAGTCGGATTGCAGGCATGGGATGTCCGATGAGGATTCACCGCCGAGGTTCAGGGAAGACAGATATCACCGCCGAGGGCACATGAGGGCACGAGAGGAAGGAAGGCCAGATTAACCACAGAGGCACAGAGACACAGAGAAAGCGGGGAGAGAGAGTTCTGTGTCTTTCGACCTGCATTGGTCTTCTCTGTGTCTCTGTGCCTCTGTGGTTAGCTCTTCTGCCTTCTATCTTCCTCTCGTGCCCTCATGTGCCCTCGGCGGTGAAATCTTCTTCACCCCAGCAATTCTACCAGCCGCGGCAGTGTCTCCCCGCTCGGGCCGTACAGTCCCACGTCGGCCTGCTCGCTGGCTGCGGTGCGGTCCAGGTTGCACTCGATGACCGTCGCCCCCGGACTCTTCGCCCGCTTCGCAATGGGGATCAGGTTCGCCGCCGGGTAGACCACCGCCGACGTGCCGACCACCAGGAACACGTCGCACTCTTGCGCCGCGAGCATCGCACGAAGCAAGATGTCGTCCGGCAGCGGCTCGTGGAACCAGACGATGTCCGGGCGGAGGAACCCGCCGCAGTGCGGGCAGAGCGGGCGGAGGCCCAAATCCTCCAGCCCGCGGTCTTCCACCGTCTCGCAGTTGATGCAGCGGGTGCGGTGCAGGCTGCCGTGAACCTCGAACACGGTCTTGCTTCCGGCCCGCTGGTGCAGGCCGTCCACGTTCTGCGTGGCGATGGCGAACCCGTCGCCGTACCGCTGTTCCAGTGCCACGAGCGCAACGTGACCGGGGTTGGGGTTCACTTTGGCCACGTTCAGCCGCCGCCCGTTGTAGAACCGCCACACCAACTCCGGATCCTTCTCGAAGCCCATCGGAGTGGCCACGTCCTCGATGCGGTGCCCTTCCCAAAGGCCGTCCGACGCGCGGAACGTCGGCACCCCGCTCTCGGCCGACACGCCGGCGCCGGTGAGCACCGCCACCTTCGTGGCGGACTTCAGCGCCTCCGCGGCGCGGGCGAGTTCGGCATCCAAGTCGTAGACGAGTTCGGACACGAGAGATCCTCCGGCAGGTGAGGTAAGAGTGCAGACACCCGACAGGCCGGAACCGTTCGGGCAGTGGGCAGGATAGCACCGCACGAGGCGCAGACGACGCATCAAGATTTTCAAGTGGAATCCTCTATCTTTTCCCGCAGGTGGAGTTATATTTCATCCAGCTTGTACGGGGTGGACCCGTCGGGCGAGGACCATCACGGACGGGTCGTTGGCGTTCGCGTCGAGCGTCGTTTGGCGAATCGGCTTTGAGCGATGAGCACATCCTCTCAATCTCACGGCACGGTCTCCTCACGCTGGCTGGTCATTGAACGTTTCCTGGCGACTCACCCACGGCCGGAAGACTCACGAGTGATCGAGTGATCGAGCGATCGGAGAGCGGGGCACCCGCGCGCGACGGTCGGAGGGTCGCCCCTCCGACGGCCGGCAGACGGGTGTGGGGGACATCGAATCGGTGAACCCGTCCGGGATGGTTCGCACCGCCGTGGCCGGCGGTGGTTTGAAGTTCGCGGGGCCGGGGCGGAGCGTGACCGCCGGCGACCCCGCCGGGAGCTGAGTGATGAGCGCGACGAATCTGTACGTGGGCAACCTGCCCTTCGAGACGACCGAAGAAGACCTGCGGCAACTGTTCGGGCAGTACGGCACCGTGGTCAACGTCCAACTGATCAAGCACCGGGACACCGGCCGCAGCCGCGGCTTCGGTTTCGTCGAGATGAGCGACGGAGCGGAAGCGGCCATCCAGGCGACCAACGGGATGGACTACGGCAGCCGTCAACTGACCGTGAACGAGGCCCGCCCGCGTGAAGAGCGCCCGCCGGGCGGCGGCGGTGGGTACGGTGGCGGCGGTGGTGGCCGCGGTGGGTACGGCGGAGGTGGTGGAGGCCGTGGTGGGCACGGCGGCGGTGGTGGTGGATATGGCGGCGGCGGCGGTGGCTACGGCGGTGGTGGCGGCGACCGCTACTAACACGCGGCCTGCGAACGGCCGGTGCTGGGAGTGGTCTGCTCGCTCCGCGAGCGGGTCCGACAAGACC
>JANNDF010000923.1:0-1065 GCA_031387445.1 Planctomycetia bacterium | reverse complement strand
CATCCTGGCCGTGCAACGGTGGCACCTCCGACGGATCGCCGAAGAACAGGGCGACGAAGGCCGAGGCCGAAAGCACGCCGCACCGAAAGCTGGGATGCAGTCGGGGTGAAGCTGTCGCGTCCAGCGAGAAGTCTCAAATTTTCGGAATCGGCACCCGGTCGCGGCACGCACTAGAATGCGGAAATGATCGACGTCCACCTCCACGTCGCCCCGCCCAACCTGCCCGGCGTCGGGGCGTTGGCCGGCACGCTGCGGATGCGGCCGGAGGCGGTCGCGGCGGCGCTCAAGCAGGAGATGAAGGCGGCCGGGGTGACGCACGCCTTCGCGATGGGCGAGTGGAACGTCGGCGACGACGACCCGCTCGGCCTGCGCAAGACGCTCGCCATCGCCGACCACGTCCCCGGTCTGAAGGCCATCGGCATCTGCTGCCCGAAACGCGGCGACCAACCCGACCACCTGAAGCGGGTGGAAGAAGAATTGGCCCGCGGGCGGGTGGTGGCGCTCAAGTGCTACCTGGGCTACCTGCACTACGAGCCGGCGCACGCGAACTACCGCCGGTACTACGAACTGGCCGCCCACTTCAAGGTGCCCGTGTTCTTCCACACCGGCGACACGTACAGCCCGGAGGCGAAGCTGAAGTACGCCCACCCGCTCGGCGTGGACGAGGTGGCCGTCGATCACCCGAACACCAAGTTCATCATGGCCCACCTGGGCAACCCGTGGACGGTGGACGCGGCGGAAGTGATCTACAAGAACCTGAACGTGTGGGCCGACCTGAGTGGGCTGGTGGTGGGCGACGGGTTGGAGCCGGTCGAGGGCGAGCACCACGACGCGCTGAACGACATCGCCAACCGGGTGCGGATGGCCTTCCGGTACGCCGAGCGGCCGAACCGCTTCCTGTTCGGCACCGACTGGCCGCTCATCCCCATCGCCCCATATGCCGAGTTCATCCGCCAGGTCATCCCCGCCGTGCATCACGCCCAGGTGTTCGACGAGAACGCCCGGCTGGTGTTCAAAATGTAGCCGCGAGGCAACGCCGAGCGCGTCCGACCTCCCACGCGCTCG
>JANNDF010000903.1:0-1327 GCA_031387445.1 Planctomycetia bacterium | reverse complement strand
CCGCGAGCGGGTTCAAAACAGACCGCTCGCGGAGCGAGCAGAGCACTCTCACGCCGCGTACACCTCCAGGAACCCCCGCAGTTGCTCTACCAGCAGCGGCTTCAGCCTGTCCGCCTTGAAGTCGTCGGCGGTCACGAACTTGAGCGTCACCACGTCCACCCCCTCCCACCGCCCGCGGTCGATGGTCGGGTCGCGGCCGACGCCGTCCCACTTGGCCAGGTTGAACTGGCTCGGTTTCGCCGGCAGCCACACCTCCAGCGCCGCCGCCTCCTTCGTCTTCACCCGCACCCAGAAGCGGTTCGACTGCGGCACGCGAACGGTGATGGCGTCCACCACGTCCCACCCGACCTTCAGCTTCGGCTCGATGTCGCGGAGCAGCTTGAGCAGCTTCGGCAGTAGCGCCTTGTCCCACTTCCTCCCCTTGCCCGGCGGGAACCCTTTGTCGCCCAGGTGCCACTTCTCGCCGTCCACCTTCCACGGCATCGCCGCTTCCACCTTCGCCGCCACCGCCCCGCCGGTGTCGGTGAGCTGCGCGAACGACTCGACGCACTTCGCCAGGAACGCCTTGAACGTCGGCGTCTCGGTCTCTTCCTTCTTCACGATGGTGACGACCACCGTTTGCCCGGAACCGCGCCCGTCGTTCGTCACCTCCACCCGGTGGTCGCGGCTGTACCCCTCGTGGCCGGGGTAGTCGGACAGCGGGCGAAATTTCAGCGTGGCGGCGAGGTCGGCCGTCTTGAAGGTGTTGCGACGTGCCCGCAAGCACAGTTTCAGGTACGCCTCGTGCCCGGTCATGGCGTGCAGGAACCAGCCCCGTGATTTGATCGGCGGGGCGATCTCCACGATGGTGCGGTGAGTCCAGTTCGTCTCGCCCCACTCGCCGAGCGCTTCGATCTGCTCGACCACGCTCGTCAGCGCGTCACCGTCCCACTTGCACGCCGTGCCCTTGGTGGTGATGCGTTCGCGGGTGTGCCACTTGATGCCGTCGAGTTCCCACGGCAGCTTGGCGTCCTTGCCCACGTCGGCCAGGTCGATGTCGCCGAGCTTTTCGGCCAGCGCCTTCCGCGGGTCGAACTTCGGCCGCTCGGCGAACGGCCCGGCTGCCAAGATGCCCGCCAGGATGCGGCCGGTGTGGGATGGGGGAAGTTCACCCTCTCCCCCTGAGGGAGAGGGTCGGACCGGACGAAGTCCGGGACGGGGAGAGGGGGAAGAACCGAACCCCTCTCCCGGGGGGGGGCCGGGGCCCCCCCCACCCCCCAGGGGGGGGGGGGGTGCGGGGTGCGCCCACGGAGGATAACCCCCCCCCGACTACGGGGGGCCGGGCGGC
>JANNDF010000834.1:0-5772 GCA_031387445.1 Planctomycetia bacterium | reverse complement strand
CCCACCCCCGCCCTCGCCCTCCGGCTGGGCGTCTCCGTCGACACGGTCCGACGGATGATCCGCGACGGGCGGGTGAAGGCGGTGAAGCGGGGCACCAGTTCGCAGGCGCGGTTGTACATCCCCATCGAGGAGGTCGAGCGGTTGACCTGCACCCCGACGCAGGGTGTCCTGTGACACGACCGTACGCCTTCCACGTCGAGGTGTACCTGACCCCGCGGCCTGACTGGCGGTGGGGTCGGGCGGGGGAACTGGTTGCCGGCGACCCGCACTGTGGGCGGTACGCCGACGACGACTCTACCCTCCGGGCGGTGCGCTTCTTGAAGGGCGACCCCGACCCGGCTCTGGCCGACATCCGGGACGCGGCCACCGTGTACCGAACGGGTGGCTTGCGGCGGGCGGTGGTTGAGGCGTTCCTGCTGACCGATCTGAGCGAGCAGGAGGTCGGCGAGCGGACCGGGTTGAGCGGGGCGGCGGTCGGGGCGTACGGCGAGCTGTTCTTCGCCGTCCGTGGGGACGACCCGCTCTCCCGATTCCACCGGGCGGAGGCCGTCCAACCCGGCGATCGGTTGCGGACAGCGGCGGTGCAATGGGGGCCGCGGGGGGTGTGGGCGGAGGCCACCTGGCAGGACGGCGGTGTCGGGCTGTCGCCCGAGTTGATGGAGGCGTTCGAGCGGCGGGAAATGCTGGACCGGCTGCACGACACAAACCCGAAGGCGTTCCTGCGGGCAGTCGAGCGGGTGCGGGCGATCGACGCCGGGCTGCGGCCGGGGGTGATGCACCGGTCGGGGTGAGTGCGTCGGGCGTCGAAGTGACGGTCGCCGGGTTGACCGTTCTTGAACATGACCGGGCGGGCGAGAGCGGGGGACAGCGGGCGGTGGGGGGCGACCCACGCGGTGTCGCACATTCCAGTGGAGCACCGGGGGTGACGCCATGCCGTGGGATCTGCGCGGGGCGAAGCGGTACTTCTACCAGCCAGTGCGGGTGCGCGGCAAACCCCGCCGCATCTACTGGGGCCCCGGTGACGCCGGCCGCCTGCACGAGCTGCTCGGCGTTCACGATCGCCGCCTCCGAGCGAAACGGTTGGCGGCGGCACGGGAACGAACGGCGGTCATCGCAGCCCTGCGGCGGGACACGCGGTCGGTCGAGATTTTGGTTCGGCAACTGCAGCGGGCGGTCCGGTTGGTCGGCGGCGAGTACCAGCACCGTGGGCAGTGGAGATGGCGGGCCGGTCGTCGGCACGGCCGTCGTGACCTGTGCGGGCCGGTGCCGGTGAAGGTCACACCACCGGTCCGACCCTCTCGGTTCACGCCCCCCAGCCCGTTCACCCCCGAGATCGCCATGACGCCACCGTCTTCAACGCTTTCGCCCACCTCGGCCGACCTGGGCCAGCAGTTGCTCGACTTGAACGGCCGGGCGAACCGCGGCGACCGGTCGGCCCTGGCCGAACTGGAAGAGGTGCTCGACCTCCATCCCATCGTATGGCAAACGGCCGCTCGCCTGTCCGCCGACACGGCCGCCGGGTGGGCCCGGTTGCTCGGTGACGGCGGGCCCGTGACCGAGGCGTGCCTCAGGCGGGAGGTGAGCGCGTGGAAGACCGGGCTGGTCGGGCCGGAGCCGACCCCGCTGGTGGCGGCGGCGGTGGACGCGGCCGGGGTGGCGTGGCTGGCCCAGCGGTACGCCGAGCGGGAGTTGTTCACGGTGGGTGACAAGAAGCGGGCGGCGGCGGTGAAGCAGTTGGCCGCGGCCAACCGGCAGGTGCAGGACGCCATCAAGCTGGTGATGGCAGCGCGTGCCATTGCCGACGCGGCCGCGAACCGAGCCGAGGACGAGAACAAAGTCGCCGGGGGACCGCGGCTGTTCGACGGCACGGCGGGGTGAACGGCAGGCGGTCGATGTTCAACAAGGTGCCGGCGGACATGGGGCGGCCTGGTGCACGGAGGACGGCCGCCACCGCCCCGCCCCCCGGGAGTGCAGGACGAAACTCCCCAGCCCACGCCATCCGGTGTTGCGCTTCGGCACGGATCGGATCTACTCGACCGGAGGTACTTCCCCGAATTCGAGGAGACTCCGATGACAACCGCTTTGCCCGCCATGCCCGACGCCCCCGACCCTGAGCCCATGCAAAGCCGTTCATGACCTCCGTGCCGGCAGTTATTCGGTCCCTCGCGCCAACGCCAAATGCCCCGCCGCCACCCCACCGACCTATCCACCCCATCGCCCCCCCGGTAGATTCCCTTCCACCCCAGGGGAACGCCCATGCTGCTCGGCGAGTTGATGGCGGGCCAGGCGGTCGTCGGCCTCGATCCGAACGCGGTGGTCACGGTGGTAGCCGTCAAAACCATCGCTCCCGGCGCCGTTCAGGTCTATTACCAACTGCCCGACGGCGGCCTCCGCGAGCGGTTGCTCACTCCCGCCGATGAGCCGACGATTCACGTCGCGACCACCGAGCGGCCTTGGGCGTTCGACGGCGACGGCGGAGACTTCCAGCTCACTTGCGAAGCCAAGCGGATCGACCTGGCGTTCCTGTTCGACCCGATGATGGCCGTCCACGCCTCGAACGTCGAGCCGCTGCCGCACCAGATCACCGCCGTGTACGAATCGCTGCTCCCGCGGCAGCCGCTCCGGTTCGTGCTGGCCGACGACCCCGGCGCGGGCAAGACGATCATGGCCGGGCTGTACGTCCGCGAGTTGCTCATGCGGGCGGACGCCAAGCGGGTGCTGGTGGTCGCCCCCGGCGGGCTGGTGGAGCAGTGGAAGGAGGAACTGTACGAGAAGTTCGGCCTGGAGTTCCGCGTCTACTCCTCCGCCCTGGACGACACCACCGCTGGTGGCAACCCGTTTGAGTCGCACCCCCTGCTCATCGCCCGCCTGGACCAACTGGCCCGCAACGACGACCTGCAACTGAAGGCGTCCGCCGCCGGCTGGGACTTGGTCATCTTCGACGAGGCGCACAAGCTGTCCGCCCACTTCTTCGGCAACAAGGAGAGCTACACCGCCCGGTACAAGCTGGCCCGCGAACTCGGCAAGAGCACCCGCCACCTGCTGCTCATGACCGCCACCCCGCACAACGGCAAAGAGGAGGACTTCCAACTGTTCCTCGCCCTGCTCGACTCCGACCGCTTCTACGGCAAGTTCCGCGAGAAGGCGCACAAGCAGGACACCACCGACCTGATGCGGCGGATGGTGAAGGAGGAATTGGTGAAGTTCGACGGCACCCCGCTCTTCCCGGAGCGGAAGGCGCACACCGTCAACTACCCGCTCGGCATCGCCGAGCAGGCGCTGTACGAGGCCGTCACCAAGTACGTGCAGACCGAGATGGGCAAGGCGGACGAACTGGACGGCCGGCGGCGGGGGTCGGTCGGGTTCGCCCTCACCACCCTCCAGCGGCGGCTGGCGTCCAGCCCGGAGGCCATCTACCAGTCGCTCCGCCGGCGGAAGGGGCGGCTGGCCGACCGGCTGAAGGAGGAGAAGGCCGGGGGGAAGAAGGCGAAGCTGGCTGACACCGTGGACGCCGCGCCGGACGACGAGGACGAACTGACCGCCGACGAGCAGGAGACGCTGGAGGAAACGCTCGTCGATCAGGCCACCGCCGCCAAGACCATCGCCGAACTGGAACTCGAGATCGGCACGCTCGCCGGGCTGGAGGAGCAGGCCAAGCAACTGGTGGCGTCGAACGAGGACCGCAAGTGGGAGGAGTTGTCTTCGCTCCTCCAACACACCCCGGAGATGCTCGACGCCGACGGCCGCTTGCACAAGATCATCCTGTTCACCGAACACCGCGACACACTCAACTACCTGCACGCCAAGATCGGCGGGGTGCTCGGCAACTCCGCCGCCATCGTCACCATCCACGGCGGCACCCACCGCGACGAGCGGAAGCGGGCGCAGGCCGAGTTCCGGTTCAACCCGGACGTGCGGGTACTGGTGGCCACCGACGCCGCGGGCGAGGGGGTGAACCTCCAGTGTGCGCACCTGATGGTGAACTACGACCTGCCCTGGAACCCGAACCGCCTGGAGCAGCGGTTCGGCCGCATCCACCGCATCAACCAGACCGAAGTCTGTCACCTGTGGAGCCTCGTCTCGAAGGAGACCCGCGAGGGGGCCGTGTACCACCGGCTACTCGAAAAGCTGCGCATCGAGTCCGACGCCCTGCACGGCAAGGTGTTCAACATCCTCGGCGAGGTGTTCGACGGCACCCGGCTGAAGGACCTGCTGCTCGAAGCCATCCGCCACAACAACCTGCCCGAGACCCGCGCCAAACTGTTCCAGCAGGTCGATCACGCCTTCGACCACGACCACCTGACCGATCTGCTTGACCGCAACGCCCTCGCCCAGGAGACCATGCCCCCGGACAAGCTGTTCAAGGTGAAGGAGGAGATGGAGAAGGCTGAGGCCCGGCGGCTGCAACCGTTCTTCGTCCGCGCCTACTTCAAGAAGGCGTTCGACGCCCTCGGCGGCAGCCTGCACCCCCGCGAGCCGGAGCGGTTCGAGATCACCCACGTCCCCGCCGCCGTCCGCGACCGCGACCGCCAGCTCTCCGGACGCAACCGCCGCCAGTCCGAACCCGTCCTCAAGAAGTACGAGCGCGTCACCTTCACCCGCCACGCCGTCCGCCTGCCCGAGAAGCCGTCCCTCCCGCCGGCCGCCCTGCTGCACCCCGGGCACCCGCTCGTCCTCGCCGTCACCGACATGATCCTCGAACGGAACGCCAACCTGCTCCGTCGCGGGGCGGTGCTCGTCGATCCGGCCGACGACGCCGACCAACCCTGGCTCCTCCTCCTGCTCACGCACGAGGTGAAGGACGGCGAGGGCACCACCCTCTCGCGGCGCATGCAGTTCGTCCGCGTCAACCCGACCGGCACCGCCGAGTTCGCCGGCTGGGCACCCCACCTCGACCTCGAACCGCTGAACGAATCCGACCGCCCGCTCCTGAAAGACGTGCTCGCCGCCCCGTGGATTTGCGGCGACCTGGAACAGTCCGCCCTCGCCCTGGCCGCCGGCAAGCTGGTGCCCGAACACTTCGCCGAAGTGCAGCACCGCCGCGTCGATCACGTGGACCGCACCCTGGCCGCCGTCCACGAGCGGCTGACCAAAGAGATCGACTACCAGACCGACCGCGAGATGAAGCTCCGCGACGACCTGGCCGCCGGCAAGGAGGTGCGGCTGAACCTGGACAACGTGGCCAAGACGCTCGACGACCTGACCAACCGCCTGAGCACTCGCAAGAAGGAACTGCTCGCCATGCGGCAGGTGCAGAACGGCACCCCGGCCGTGCTCGGCGGCGCGCTGGTGGTGCCCGCCGGTCTGCTCCGTCACCTCCGCGGCGACGGCCCCGCCCTCTCCCCCGCCGACGTAGCCGCCCGCCAGCGGATCGAACGCCTCGCCATGCAAGCCGTCATCGCCGCCGAGAAAGCCAAAGGGCACCGCGTCATCGACGTGTCCGCCGACAAGTGCGGGTGGGACATCACCAGCATCCCGCCGGCCCACGGCGGTGCCCAACCGGCCGCCGCCCACATCGAGGTGAAGGGACGGGTGAAGGGGGCCACCACCGTCACCGTCACGCGGAACGAAATCGTGTACGCCGTGAACCAGGGGGGGAAGTTCGTGCTGGCCGTCGTGTTCGTGAATCCGGACGATTCCGTCGAAGGTCCGCACTACGTCCGGAACCCCTTCCAGAAGGAACCCGACTGGGGGGCCGCCAGCGTGAACTACGAGATCAAAAAGCTGCTGAATCCGGGCGGCTCGTAGGGTGGGTCCAGCGGGCGCGTCGCC
>JANNDF010000814.1:0-2563 GCA_031387445.1 Planctomycetia bacterium | reverse complement strand
CCCACGCTCGCCAGGAGATCCCAATGCGTCGTCGTGTGGTCATCACCGGGATGGGCGTCGTCACCCCGCTCGGGCACTCGGTGGACGACACGTTCGCCGCCCTCATCGCCGGCAAGAGCGGCATCGACCGCACCACGCACTTCGACTCCCGCACCTTCCCCACCACCTTCGCCGCCGAGGTGAAGGGCTTCGACCTGGCCAAGTTCCTGCCCGCCACCGCCGGCAAGTACACCGACAGCGGGGTGAACACCCTGTTCGCCCTCGCCGCCGCCCGGCAAGCCGTCGATGACTCCGGGTTGACGTCGGTCGTCGCACTCGACCCCACGCGGGTGGGCGTGTACATGGGCACCGGCGAGGGGAGCGAAGACTTCCACGCCGTCATCGCCGGGTGCGCCGCCGGGGCCGACGCGAACGGGGCGAAGGTGGACCACGGCAAGTTCGCCACCACCGTCTGCCGGGTGCTCCACCCCCGCCGCGAGGCCGAACTGGAGATGAACACCACGGCCGCCCACGTGGCCGCCGAGTTCGATTTGGCCGGGCCGAACTTCACCTGTCTGACGGCGTGTGCGGCGAGTGCCCAGGCCATCGGCGAGGCGGCGGAGATGATCCGCTACGGCGACGCCGACGTGTTCGTCGCCGGTGGGTCGCACTCCATGATCCACCCGTTCGGCGTCACCGGGTTCAACCTGCTGACCGCCCTTTCGACGCGCAACGACAGCCCACAGACCGCCAGCCGGCCGTTCGACGCCACCCGCGACGGGTTTGTGCTGGGCGAGGGCGGCGGGGTGGTGATCCTCGAAGAGTACGAGCACGCCAAACGCCGCGGGGCGACCATTTACGCCGAACTGACCGGGTACGGCACCACCGGCGACGCCCACGCCATGACCGACCCGCACCCCGGCGGCCGTGGGGCCATTCGCGCGATGCGCGACGCCCTCGCCGACGCCGGCCTGAACCCGGCCGACCTGGGGTACATCAACGCCCACGGCACGAGCACCCCGGCAAACGACGAGACCGAAACACTGGTTCTGAAATCCGCTCTGGGCGAGGTCGCGTATCAGATTCCGGTGAGCAGCACGAAGAGTATGCTCGGCCACCTGATCGCCGCGGGCGGGGTGGTCGAACTGATTATTTCGATTGAAGCGATGCGGCGGGGCGTGCTACCCCCGACGATGAATTTACATAACCCCGATCCGGCGTGTGACTTGGACTACGTTCCGAATAAAGCGCGTGAGAAATCCGGCATTCGGCACGTGGCGAGCAACAGCTTCGGATTCGGCGGGCAGAATATCACGCTGGTAGCGAGTCGGATGTGATCGTCCCTGCCGAATCTTTCCGTATCTTATTGATTTCACCCCAGGCTCTCGCCGAAGGGTAATGGATTACGCCGTTCCGGTGCAGCCGCAGAGGGGACCGCCGCCGTGCCCGATTGGTGTCTATGGGTGTTGCTCGTTCCCGTCGCCCTGGCCGGACTGCTCGTCCTGCTCGCGGTCGGCGTCCACGTGTACTACCGCGTCAAGCTGATCGACCAGGTGGTTCGCATCTTCGAAGAGAAGCCGCTCTTCATCATCCCCCGCGGTGACCCGGTGGCCGACGCCGAGGACGTCGCCTTCCGGGCGGTTGACGGCACACTCCTCAAAGGGTGCTACCTGCCTCACCAGGGGGCGTACCGCAAGGGCGTCATCCTGTTCGGGCTGGAGTTCGGCTCCAACCGCTGGTCGAGCGTGCCGTACTGTGCCGGCCTGCGGGCCGCCGGGTACGACGTTTTCGCCTACGAACCTCGCAACCAGGGCCAGAGTGAGATCGACCCGGCCTACCGCCCGCTCCAGTGGGTGACGGACAAGGACGTGGCCGACGCGCGGGCGGCGCTGGCGTACCTGAAGGACCGGCACGACGCCGACCCGCGGGGCGTGGGTGTGTTCGGCATCAGCAAGGGCGGGAGCGTCGGGCTGATGCTGGCGGCCGAAGACCCGAGCATCCGGTGCATCGTCACCGACGGGGCGTTCGCCACCTACAGCACGATGGTCCCGTACATGCGGCGGTGGGTGAACATCTACAGCCCGAACCGGAAGAAGCTCCAGCAGTTCGCCCCCGACTTCCTGTACGGGAGCATCGGGCTGGCGGCGATGAAGCGGGTGGCCGACGCCCGCAAGGTGCGGTTCCCGTGGGTGGAGCGGGCGGTGAAGCGGGTACGGGTGCCGCTGCTCATGATCCACGGGCAGGCCGACACCTACATCAAGCCGGAAATGGCCGTCACCCTGTTCGAGAAGTGCCCGACTGCCGACAAGCAACTGTGGCTGGTGCCGAAGGCCAAGCACAACCAGGGCCCGCAGGTCGAACCGGTGGCGTACTTCGACAAGTTGACCGGCTTCTTCGACGCCCACCTGGCCCGGCTGCCCGACCCGTCCGACCAGTTCGGCCACGACCCCCGCGAGGTGCTGCCCACCCCGCGAGCGGTCTGGCAGGAGCACGAGCGAGAACTGGCCCCCACCCCGCGGTTGGCCGCAGGGCATCCGCGACCTGTACGGGTCGGGCGTGCAGGGCCGGCAGATGCTCATCGCGC
>JANNDF010000792.1:0-2997 GCA_031387445.1 Planctomycetia bacterium | reverse complement strand
GCCGCGAACAAGGTCGCTGGCGCGAGGGCGGCGCTGGTCTGGAACATCGATACCGCCATGCTCGCCCGAGAGCACAACGACGCCAATCTGATCTCGATCGGTGCCCGTCAGCACACGGTCGGTCTGGGGGCGCGGCATCGGGGCCCCTGCGGGGCGGGGGCCGGGGGCGGGCGACCCCCCCGTGAACCGGTGACGGCCGGGGGGTGCGGCCCGGCCGTCGGAACCGGAGCGTGTGAGGCCGGGGTTACACCTTCTTCGCTTCGGCGATGTCCCACCCGGCCTTCGGCGAGTCGCCCTTCTCGTTCTTCGACTTCATCTCGTGGAACTCGTACAGGATCTTGGTGAAGTTCAGGCTGAGGCTCTCGCTCGGCCGGTCGCCCCCGCTGCTCACGCTGTACCCGCTCACCATGCAGTTCTCCAGCTTGTAGCTGGCGTACACTTCCAGCTTGTCCTTGTCCGTCTTGCAGAAGTCGATCTGCACGGCCACCCCTTCGCCCCACAGCGACTCTTCCATCCAGCGGTAGCTCGACTTGTCCATCGGCTTGGTGACGACGATCTCGCTGACGCTCGGGGCGCTGCTCTCGCGGTCGCTGCCGCCGCCGGTCGGCGAGCTGATGCCCCGGCCGATGCCGAACTGGAAGCTGTTCACTTCCACCCAGCCGTCCGTCCCCTTGTGCCCTTCCGCCGTCACGTCGCCCTTGATGTCCCCGTACTTGATGTAGATCGGCATCGTCTCTCTCCGGTGTGTGACCGGCGTGCCCCGTGTGGGCCGCCGGTTTCCCTGGGTTTTGGTTCGGCCCGCACTCGCTGGCCGGCTCGACAGTAGTACGGCACTCCCCCGCCCGTTTGTTGCACCAGCGGGCGGAAAAATTCAGCCGACGGGGAATGTGGCGTCGGCCGCCGGCCGGCCGGCGTTGTGTGAAAGGACCCACACGTTCCCCCCCAGGTGCGGGCCGTCCACCTCGTCCGCGTCCAGGGTGAACCCAGGCACGGCGTCGGCCGCCAGCACCGGCACCACCTCCAGGTCGAACTCGGTGCCGGCGTACAGGCGGGCCAGCGTTTCCAGTTCGGCCCGTGCCGCCCCGTCCCGTCGCAGCGATTGGAACGCGGCGAAGTCGAGGGGGCCGACCCGCACGCGGACCTTGTGCTGCACGTCCCACACCCGCCGGCCGGCGACGGCGTCGCGGCCGAGGCCGGCGTTCACCCCCTGCGGGCGGTCGGCGGTGCCCAGTTGCGTGCGGTTCTCGGCCTGGAGATAGAGCCACTGGCCGGCGAACGGCTCTACCGCCACCGCCCAGCCGAAGTACCCGGACAACACCAGTTCCAGCCCGGCGGCGGTGGGCGGGCGGTGGGCGAACAGGCCGGCGAAGTGCAGGACCGTGTCGTCGTCCACCGGCGTGCGGTTTCGCAGCCCCGGTGTGCCGAACCCGGCGACCGCCCGGATCACGTCGGTGCCGGCGTCGGCGTTTGGGTTCGCCTCGTGGGCGACCGGCAAGGTCGCCTTCTCCCACGCCCGCACCCGGAGTGAGAGCAGGCGGTGGTGGAACAGGTCGAGGAAGTCGCGGAAGGTGTGGTCCTTCGCCCGCGCTCGCTCTTGCAGCAGGGCGGTGTAGTGCTGCGGCAGCACCCCGTCCGGGCCGGTCAGCCCGCCGAACGGGACGGTCAACTCCGGTGGGCCGTCTGTCGAGCGGGTGAACTTGCTGATCGCCGCGGGCGAAAAGGTGAGGCCCGGCATCACCTTCAGCGACACCGGGTCGTCGGCGAACGGCGCGTCGGTGCCCACCCGCCGACCGGCCAGCCGTTCGAGCAGCCGCACGGCCTGGTGGAAGTCGAACCGCTGCGGCTCCCTGGCAAGTCGGGCGGTCACATCACCGGGCGATCCCCGGCCCGCGTCGGCCATCGGTGGTACTCCTGGGCCTGGTTCGCCAGCCGCGCCACGGTGCGGGTGAACGTGTTCAGCGACGCCGACAGCGAGAGGAAGCGGTCGAGTACCGACGCGAACAGGAACAAATCCCGCCCGGTGAACCGCTCCTCGTCGAACGTGACGGTCAACTCCACCCCGCGGCCGACCCCGCCGTTCAGCCGCCCGGTCACGCGCGCGGCGTCCAACTTCACCAGCCCGCCGATGGCGGCCCGCGTGTCGGGGCGGTCGGTCAGATCGTACAGGGCGAGTGTTTCACGCACCGCCGCTGCCGCCTGTGGCCCGCCGGTCAGCGACAAATGGTTCAGGCTCAGGTGCGACACCAGCCGCCAGAGCGACTCCGGGCCGAGTGTCGGCCGGGCCGTCAGCGTCGGCGGGGTCAGGCACCGCACCGCCCCCACCGCCGCACCGCCCTGCGACAACTGCAACCGCGGCTGCCCGCCGCCGAACGGCAGCCGCGCCGGCAGGTCGCGGTTCAGGCAGGTGGTTTCCACATGCACCACCCACCCGTCCGGCGGTTGCGGCTTCGCCTCGCGGTTGACGAACGTCAGGTGCACTTCACTCCCGCGGTCGGGCACCAGGTCGGGGCGGCTGCCGGCGTCGGCCGGTCGGCGGGAGGCGTGGTAACACACCTCCGCTGCAAGACGCTCGTGCCGCACGGAGTACAGGGGGTGCAGTTCGGTCTCGGTGCCGTCCGGGGCGGTGGCAACGACGCGGTCGACCGAATACACCTCGTTCGCGTGGGGTCGCCGCACGTCCGGCACCACGCGGTATTCCGGCTCGGTGTTGGTCAACCGGATCGGCTCGGCCCGGCGGGTGAACAGGTTCACCACCGGCGTGCAGCCCATCCGGAAGGTGCCGGCGTTCAGGTGCGGTTCGAGTTCCGGCACGGCCTGGTTCAGGTAGACGAACACGTCGAGCGTCTGGTTGGCACGGGCGAGTGCGGCGGGGGGCAAGTCCAGGTCGAAGAAGTGGAACTTCTGTGGGAAGGTGAAGAACTCGGTGAGCAGGCGATACCCCGGCAGCGACCGCTCGCGGGCGGGCAGCAGCCCCTCGTCCGGCTCGAACCCGACCGG
>JANNDF010000782.1:0-3550 GCA_031387445.1 Planctomycetia bacterium | reverse complement strand
CTTGCGACCGGGCCCACGCAATCGCGGTCGCAAGCTCCCGGCGATGACATGAACTCCGGAACCCTCCCATGCCCCGCTTCTTCGCCCTTGCGACCTGCTCCTTGCTCCTTGCGACTTCTTTCGCACTCGCGCAGCGAGATGCGAAGATCCCCGACCCCGACCCGGAGATCGAGCGGAAGACGTTCGTGCTGCCCGACGGGTTCGAGGTGACGCTGTGGGCGGCCGACCCGCTGCTCGCCAAGCCGATCCAGATGAACTTCGACAGCAAGGGCCGGCTGTGGGTGGCGGCGAGCGAGATCTACCCGCAAATCAAGCCGGGTGAAAAAGCCAATGACAAAGTGCTGATCCTCGAAGACACCGACAACGACGGCAAGGCCGACAAGACGACGGTGTTCGCGGACGGGCTCCTCATCCCCACGGCGGTGGAACCCGACCAGCACGGCGGGGCGTGGGTGGCCGACAGTACCGAAATGGTGTACTTCAGCGAACCGGGGAAGGACGGCAAGGCGACGAAACGCCGCATCATGCTCAGCGGGTTCGGCACCGAAGACACGCACCACATCCTGCACACGTTCCGCACCGGCCCGGACTGCCGGCTGTACATGAGCCAGAGCATCTACATCCACAGCCACATCGAGACGCCCCACGGGGTGCGGCGGCTGAACGCCGGCGGCATCTGGCAGTTCCAGCCGCAGAACGAGAAGCTGGAAGTCTTCGCCCGCGGGTGGGTGAACACGTGGGGCACGGCATGGAACAAGTACGGCACCACGTTCGCCACCGACGGGGCCGGCGGGGAGGGCATCAACTACGTCGTGCCCGGTGCGGCGTATGTGACCGCCCGCGATGTCGCCCGCATTCTGCCCGGCCTGAACCCAGGTTCGCCGAAGTATTGCGGCCTCGACGTGGTGAGCGGTCGGCATCTGCCCGACGACTGGCAACAGAACCTGATCACGAACGACTTCCGCGGGCACCGAGTGTGCCGGTACATCCTGCAAGAGGACGGCAGCGGGTTCGTGGCGAAGGAGCAGAAGGAACTCATCAAGAGTACGCACCCGGCGTTCCGCCCGATCGACGTGAAGATGGGGCCGGACGGCGCGATCTACATCGCCGACTGGTACAACCCGATCATCCAGCACGGCGAGGTGGACTTCCGCGACGAGCGCCGCGACCACACGCACGGCCGCATCTGGCGGATCACCGCCAAGGGCCGCGACCTGGTGAAGAAGCCGACCATCAGCGGGGCGAAGGTCGAGGACTTGTTGGAGTTGTTGAAGTCGCCCGAAGACTGGACCCGCAGCCACGCCCGGCGAGAACTGGCGAGTCGAAAAGCTGAAGACGTTCTGCCCAAACTGCACCGCTGGCCCGACTTGCTCAAGGACGATCAAGTCTCGCTTGAAGCGGCGTGGGTGGCGGGCGCGTTTGAGAAGAAAGATGCGTCGGAGTTCGACCTGCTCGTGCATTGCACGAAGTCGAAATCGCCCGGTGTACGTGCCTCCGCCTACCGTGCCCTGTCAGACGTCCTCTCGCCGAAAACCTTCCCGAAACTGTTGGCAGGACTCACCGCGGACGAACACCCCCGCGTGCGGCTCGAAGCAGTGCGGATGCTCGCGAAGATCGAGGGGTCCGCTGAACTCATCGCCACCGCGCTCGACAAGCCGACCGACAAGTGGCTCGACTACGCCATCTGGCTCAGCCTCCGCGAGACGAAGGGCGAGTGGCTGCCGAAGGTGAAGGACGGCACGTTCGACTTCGGCGGCGACCCGAAGAAACTGGTGTTCGCCCTGCAAGCGGCCGGCGAGGGGGACGTGAGCAAGCCGCTCCGCGTGCTGCTGGCGAAGAAGGGCATCACCCCCGCCCAACAGACGGGAGTGCTCGCCACCCTGGCCCGCCTCGGTACCTCGGACGACCTCGGGTTCGTGCTGTACGAACTGGTGAACGATGCCGCCGGGTGGGCGTTGATCGACGCGGTGTTGCCGGTGATGGAGGCGGCCGTCCGCGCCCGCAAGTTGGGGCCACCGCCCATGAAAGAGTACCCCGGGTGGGCCACGTGCCTGGACGTCTGCACCAGCAACAACCCCGGACCCGGCCGACAGGCCGCACTCCGGCTGATGGGGCTGTGGAAACAGGAGCAATCACTGCTCGCGTTCGAGAAGGGGTTCGTCCGGCGGAAGCAGGCGTCGGACGACGACGCGCGGGCGTTGTACGACGGGCTGGCTCTGGCCGGCGGGGAGAAGACGACGGCTCTCGTCAGACAGGTGGCGGCCGACGCCGACTCACCGCACCGGCGTCTGGCGGTCGCCGCCCTCGCCCTGATCGACACCCCGGCCGCGGCCAAAGCCGCCGCCGACATCCTGAAAGGCGAGAAGAACCCCGCCGACGCTGAGCCGATCTTCAACGCATTCCTCGGTCGCAAAGGCGGTTCGGTCGTGTTGGCCGAGTGGCTCGCTGACACCACGCTGTCAGCGGACGTGGCGAAGACCGGCGTGCGGCTCGCTCGTTCCACCGCCGCACCGGACGCCAAACTGATCGACGCACTGACGAAAGCCGGCAAGCTGACCGAGACGAAACGCGCCGCGACGAAGGCCGACCTCGACCGCCTGCTCGCCGACGTGAAGGCGAAGGGCGACGTGGCCCGCGGGGAAAAGGTGTATCGGCGGATGGAGATGAACTGCCTGAAGTGCCACGCGGTGGCGGGGGCCGGCGGGCGCGTCGGCCCGGACATGACCAGCATCGGGGCGAGTGCCCAGGTCGATTACCTCATTGAATCGCTGCTGAACCCGAACGCGAAGATCAAGGAAGGGTACAACTCGCTGGTGGTGGAGACGGGCGACGGCCAGACCCGCAGCGGGGTGAAGGTCCGCGAGAACGGACAGGAACTCATCATCCGCGACGCCGAGGACCGCGAGATTTCCATCCCGAAGGCCGACAAGCCGGACGTGAAGAACGGCAAGTCGCTGATGCCGGAGGGGTTGACCGACTCGCTCACCGATCAGGAGTTCATCGACCTCGTGCGGTTCCTGTCGGAATTGGGGAAAGGCGATTACCTCGCGCAGCCGGGCAAGGTGGTGCGGCGGTGGGAGGGCGTGCTGCCGGTGCAACCGCTGTTCACGGTCGTCACGCGGGATCGCGTCGGGGCGGTGGCGACCGACAAGGAAGTGAAGTGGGCGCCGGTGTACTCGGGTGTGAAGGGCGACCTGCCGACGGAGGACGTGCCCAAGTGGAAGATCGGTCAGGGGCCGGATCAGGCGGTGGTGCGGTTCCAACTGGACGTGACGACCGCGGGCAAGGCGAAGCTGAGCGTACCGGACACCACGGGCCTGCAACTGTGGTTGGATGGAACGCCGCTGACGGTGGACAAAGAAATCCCGCTCGACCTGACGGCCGGCGTGCGAACGGTGACGGTTCACGTGAAGCTGGACGAACGCAAGACGCCGCTTCGGGTCGAACTCGCTGAGGTGAAGGACAGCCCGGCGCGGGTCAGCATTGTTGGTGGGAAGTGAATCGACGAGCCGGGAGCGTGAGCGACCGGAGCTTGATTGCTCCGGTCGCT
>JANNDF010000736.1:0-4411 GCA_031387445.1 Planctomycetia bacterium | reverse complement strand
CGAACACATGCCGTACTGGGCCGCCGTGCTGCTCGCGGCGGTCATCTCGGCGTCCGTGCTCATCGGGTTCGTCGGCGGGTCGGCGTTCTTGTACATCTGGGCCGAGCGGAAGGTGTCGGGCCGCATTCAAGACCGCCTCGGCCCCACGCGGGTCGGCCCCTTCGGCCTCCTGCAATCACTCGCCGACGGTATCAAGCTCATCACCAAAGAAGACACCGTCCCGGACGGCGCCGACAAGCTGCTCTTCCGCATCGCCCCGTATCTCGCCTTCTGCGCGTCGTTCACCGCCTTCCTGGTGCTGCCGTTCGGGCACCAGTTGGTGGCGGTCGAGTTGCCCACCGCCGCGTTCTTCCTGCTCGCCGTGCTGAGCGTGGAGGTGTTCGGGGTGATGCTGGCCGGGTACTCGTCGGGGAGTAAGTGGGCGATGTTCGGCGGCATCCGCGAGGCGGCCCAGGTGGTCAGTTACGAGGTGCCCCGCAGCCTGTGCGTGGTGGTGCCGGTGTGCGTGATGGGCACGCTCAGCCTGAACGAGATGGGCGAGCAGCAGGGCGGGTGGTTCTGGAACTGGACCGCCTTCCACGACCCGTTCTGCCTGATCGCGTTCGTGGTGTTCTTCATCACCGCGACGGCCAGTTGCAAGCGGGCGCCGTTCGACCTGGCCGAAGCCGAGAGCGAACTGGTGGCCGGCTTTCACACCGAGTACAGCGGGTTCCGGTGGAGCGTCTTCTTCCTGGCCGAGTACGGCAGCATGTTCGCCGTCAGCGGGTTGGCGTGCCTGCTGTTCCTCGGCGGGTGGAACACCGGCTTCCTGCCGTTCGAGCCGACCGAGCAGTTCGGCGTGTGGGGCGGCAACGCACTCAACGCGGCCGTGTTCGTGGGCAAAGGGTCGGTGCTGGTGCTGGTGATGATGTGGGTGCGGTGGAGCCTGCCGCGGCTGCGGATCGACCAGGTGATGACGACCTGCCTGAAGTACTTCCTGCCGATCGCGTGCGTGCTGCTGGTGGGCGTATGTGCGTGGCAACTGTGGCTGCAACCGTCCATCGGCGGGGTGACGAAGTACGTCCTCGGGTTCGGCTCGCTGCTGTTCGGGGTCGGGGTGATCGGGGCGGCGCTGTTCGGCAAAGGTGCCCCGCACGGCTCCGGCGAAGGAGTGTGGACCATGCCGGTGAACCCCGGCAGTCATGCCGAGGGTGGCTTGGAAGCGAAAGCACCCCCGGCATGACTGCCGGGGTTCACCCAAACCGCCTTACACCTTCGCTTTCTCGCCGAATCGCTCGTGCAGTGCCGCCACCCCCGCCGCCGTCACCGCGTTCTCCTTCACGTTCAGGTCCATCACCTTGTTCAGGTGCGGCGAGCGGGCGAGGGCGAACGCCCCGCGATCAGTGATGCGGTTCCGCCAGAAGTCGAGGAACTCCAAGTTTGCGGCAAACGGCGACGCGGCGAGCGCCTCCACCCCGTCGTCACCGATTCCACTCCCCTTCACGTCTTTGTCGTAGTTCTCCCGCAGCACCAGTTCGCTGAACCGCAACAGGTGTTCACATTCGGCCAGCGCCTTCAGGCCGTCGTCGCCGATGCGGTTCATCATCAGGTTCAGCCGCTTCCGCCCGTCGTCGCGGATGCGGTTCGTCATCAGGTCCACTCGCGGGCCGAGCATGTGGGCGAACAGCGGGGACTTAACGAGTGCGGTCACACCGACATCCGAAATGCCCGTGTTGGGGAACTCGACCCGCCGCAGGGTGTGGGCCAACCTTGACCGGCAGAGGGCCACCATGCCGCCGTCCCCGATGGGGCTGGCCACGAGGTTCAGGTGAGTCAGGCTGCCGAGATGGGGTGACGCAACGAGCGCCCGCAGCCCGGCCTCCGGGACCGGACCGATGTCGAGCGTCGAAAGGGCGGTGAACGGGGCCGACGCGATCAGGCTCGCGCACCGCGGGCCGCCGTATCCGGGGAGGGTCAACTTCACCAGATGCGACACGTCCGCCTGAGTCAACTCCTCCAGCACCACCTCGCTGTCCGCCCCGCTCACGTGCAGCGAGCTGGCGGCGGCGAAGTTGCCCGAAAGGGCCAGTTGGCGGAACCACGATCGCCAGTCGGATTCGTTCGACAGGCCACCGATGTCCAACGTCAGCCCGATCCGCCCGTGCAGTTCGTCCGGCAGGTCGGCCTTCACGAACCAATCGACTATGGTGAACGTGAAATCCATCTGCTCCAGCCATTGCGATTCCGGCGACCGCAGCCACGCCCGTAACTCTGGCCGCTCGGCGAACGCGACGGCGTTCACCACCCGCAGAAGCCCCCGCACGAATCGGTGGCCTGGCGGGAGCGGCCCGTCGTATCCCTCCCGGCCGTTCGGGTGGATGACTCGAGGTGGCATCATCGCTTCAGTCGCCGCCTGATACCCGCCCACCCACTCGCTCTCGTGCTCCACCAGAAGCTCCGCCTCGCGCTTCTTCAACCCCCGAATCCGCTCCACGTCGGCCGTCGGGTGGCTCACCTCCACCTGAATGCGAACGAACTCGGCCCGCTCGGGTTGGCCGTTCTCGTCCAGCCAGTCGGCCAGCACCAGCCGCGGCAGGTCATCGGCCGGGCGTGCCCGACACGCGGCGAGGAGGGCGACCAGTTGGGGCGGGGCGGGGGTCACGAGATTCCGTCCGGCGGCTTGCTGATGCGGGGGAGTTGGCTTATTCCATAACCCACGCGGTTCGGTCAAGACATTCTAGCCGAGTCGCCGTGTTCCACTGTAGCCGGGGTCTGTGACCCCGGTCCGACCGGCCTCACAGAGGCCGGCTACAGCCGACGGGGTCGCCCATGAATCTGGCGGTGGTGCTGTTCGCGGCGGTGGCGGCCGTGACCGTGACGGGTGCGGTCGGGGTGGCCGCGTCGCGGAGCATGGTGCGGGCCGGCGTGTGGCTGCTGTTCACGCTGGTCGGCGTGGCCGGCTTGTACTTCCTGCTCGGGGCCGAGTTCCTGGGGGCGGCGCAACTCATCGTCTACGTCGGCGGCACGCTGGTGCTGGTGGTGTTCGGGGTGATGATTACCAACCAGGGGCCGTTCGCCGTCTTGCACACGAGCCGAATCGAGTGGCTGATCGGCGGCATCCTGGCTGTCGGGCTGTTCGCACTGCTGGTGAAAGCGAGCCTGCAACTGGCAGCCCCGCAGACACCGGACGACGACACGACCTCGCCGACCGTGAGCGAACTCGGCATGTCGTTCCTGGGGGTCGAGGAAGGCGGGAAGAGCTACCTGTTGCCGTTCGAGATCGTGTCGGTTCACCTGTTGGTCGTGCTGGTCGCCGCCGCTTACCTCGCCCGTGCGAAAAAGCGGGTGAACCCCGGCAGTGACGGCGGGGGTGGGGTCGATGTGCCGCGCCCGGCGGAACACGCCGCCGGTTCACCCGCGACGGAGGCCCACTCGTGAATGAACTCGGCCTCACGCCGTTCCTGCTGGTCGCCGCGTTCCTCTTCTGTTGTGGCATCTTCTGCCTGGCGACGAAGCGGAACGCGGTCGGCATCCTGATGGGCGTTGAACTCATCCTGAACGCGGCGAACGTGAACCTGGTGGCGGCGGCACGGTTCATTCCCGAACTGCGACTGGAAGGGCAGGTGTTCGCCCTGATGGTGGTGGTGCTGGCGGCGGCGGAGGCGGCGGTGGCGCTGGCCATCTTCCTCAACTTCTACAACAACCACGGCTCCGCCGACGTCGAAGCGGCAAAGGATTTGAGGGGCTGATGTTCGACTTCGCCCAACACCCTGGCCGGCTGTTCGCCCTCGCCACCCTGCTGCCGCTGGTGCCGGCACTGGTGCTGGCGCTGGCCGGCATGGTGCGGCACCTCACCCGCGGGTGCGGCGGCTGGCGGGGGAGTGTTCACACCGCGCTCGGCGGGGACCGCTCGCGGCCCATTGCGGGCTACTTCACCGTGGCGTGCATGCTGGCGGCAGCGGGGCTGGCCGGGTGGGGGGCGGTGGAATTTTTCAACGACGACGGCACACGGCCGGAGCGGTGGGCGGAACACTTCGACTGGGTGCAGATCGGCAGCGTGAAGCATGGCACCGAACCGGCCGAACCCGCCTCGGCACTTCAGATCGGCTACCGCATCGACCGCCTGACCGTGCTGATGACGTGCATGGTCACGGGCATCGGGTCGATGATCTTCCTGTTCGCCCTCGGGTACATGAATGAGGAGACGGGGGCGGTTCCACTGCCCCCATTAGCCCGACGCGCAAGCGAGGGACAAGCCGCCCACGCGCACGACTCCCACGCCCCTCGCTCGCGCGTCGGGCTAACAGGCGAGAGCCATCGCCGCGGGAGGTTCGGTCGGTTCTACCTGTACCTGAGCCTGTTCGCGTTCAGCATGTTGAACCTGCTGATCGCGGACAACCTGTTCCAGGTGTTCAGGAGCTGGGAGTTGGTC
>JANNDF010000678.1:0-3683 GCA_031387445.1 Planctomycetia bacterium | reverse complement strand
ATCCACCACTCGACCAGGACGACCAGCAGGCCAACGCACAGGATCACCTTCCACAACTCCAGCGGCACGCGGCGGGTGTCCCCGGCGTTCACCGTGATGTCGCCCACCTGGAACTGCGACACCGGGGCCAAGTTGCTCTCGTCGGCGTCGAGCAGGTTGACCGCGAACCGCCGCGTCTGGGTGTCGCCCACCCCGCCCCACTCGGCCGTGTACACGCCCAGGTCATCGGTGTTCCCGAAGGCCACCTCCGGTCGGGTGCCGCGGTCGAACTTCTGCGGCACCGGGTTGCCCGGCCTGGTGACCAACACCTCGCGGACGGCACCGGGCCGCAGGGGCATCACTTCGCCCGGCCGCAGGGTGTCGTCCACACCCGCGAACCGCACATTCCCTTGCAGAATCAGCACGTTCCGGAGGAACAGCGGGAAGTTCGGCTGGAGCGGCCAACTGCTGTGGTACACGCGGTCGGGGCCGTCCGCGTTCTCCGTTACGATGGGGAAGGTGAGCACCACGTCGGTGAACGCCTGCCGGCTGATGGCCACCGCCAGGGCCAGGTTGCCCTGGTCGGTCTGGTCGCGTCCTTCGAGCAGCCGCGGGGTGCGGGGCGGCAGGGTGGGGAAGCGGAAGCAACTGTCGATGCCGATCTCTTCCACCCCGCCGAGGTCGCGCATGAGCGGGTGGCGGCGGTCGGCCGCCTGCACCCGCGGGCCTTTCACTTCGGTCACCGCGTTCGGGTCGCCCGGCTTGGCGTCGGCGAGCGAGGTGTACGGCGGCGGCGGGTGACCGATGAACAGGGTGTTGGCGGCCGGCATGTCCTCGTCCGCCTTCGGGCCGAAGCGGTCGAAGATGACCAGGTCGTACTTGCCGTCGCGGGCCGGCCCCTTGTACTGCTCCCAGTCGTTCGGGTTGGCGTAGGTGAAGGTGGCGACCGACTTGGCCTCTTTGGTGTCGAAGTAGAACCGCAGGATGCGGTTGCCCTTCGTCACCACCAGCACGCTCGCCTTGCGGGCCACGCCGAACACCAGCACGGCCGAGTCGTCCGCCTTCAGCGCGTCGCCGGCGTGTTCCAGCCGCACTTCCAGTTGCAGGTCGGAGTTGTCGGCGATGCCTTCCAGGGTGAAGAACACGTTGACCACGTTCGGCGGCTGACCGGGGCCTTGTTTGCCCGCATCTTCGGGCTTCACCTCCGGCATTTCGGGCACCGTGACCCCGTCCTCGGGTTTCGCCAGTAGGGTCGGCGGGTACACCTTCACCAGCGTGCCGTCACCCCGTTTCAAATCCAGCCACACCTTCACGGTGCTCGCGTCGGGGCGGTAGTTGGCGATGCGGGCGGAGGCGATGTATTGCCCCTCGCGTTCGCCTACGCGGGCCACGTCAAACCCGACGATGCCGACGTTGTTCGACCGCCCGCCGCCGACCGCGTCCGGCATCGCGGGGTAGCGGACGTTCAGATTACGTAGGGCGAAATCCTGCACCGGCGGGAAGCGGCCGTCCGAAAGCAGGTACACGTCGGCCTCGAACCCGTCCGGGGTGAAGTACGTCCGCTCCTTGCCGGCTTCCGGGTTGTCCGGGGCGACGGCGGCGTTTTCGGTGCTGCGGGTGGGGTTGGCGCGGCTGGCGGCGAGGGAGAGCGCCTCGTCGATGCGGGTCTGGTGGCTGGTCGGGGTGACGGCGTTCACCGCCTCCCGCAACTCGTCCTTGTTGGTGGTGTAGCTCTGGCGGATCTCGGCGGTGCTATTGAACACGATGACCATGCCGGGGTCGCCGTCGTGGGCGGCGTCAATCAGCTTCTTCGCTTCGGCTTTGGCCCACTCCAGGCGGGTCGGCTTCACGTCGGTGGCATTCATGCTCGCCGAGTTGTCGATCAGGATGATGTAGTGCCGCCCGCCGGTGAGCGCGCCCTGCGTACGGACCCCGAGCACGGCGTAAATGACCAGCAGGATGCACAGCAATTGGAGGAGCAGCAGCACGTTCCGCCGCATCCACTGCATCAGCCGGTTGACGTGCAAGTCCTCGACGCTCTTCTTCCACAGGTACGTCGATGCCACTGTCATCGGCCGACGCTTCAGCCGCAGGAAGTAGAGCAACACGATGGCTGGCGGGACGAAGAAGAGGACCAGCGCCGCCGGCGTGGAGAGGGCGAGGCGGTGGCTCAGGCCGAGGTATTTCTCGGCCCAGTTGTTCAGGTCGGTGCCGTAGCCGAGCAGGTCGGCGGCGAACGCCACCACCCCCGGCAGGGCGGCGACCAGCAGGGCGACGAGGCCGACGATGAAGAAGGATCGCATGGTGTCAGTCGGGCTTCGAGGGGAGTTCGTTAGAAAGTGTATCAGGCCGGTGTCCCCGCCACCAATCCGGCGGGGACACCGGCCGCTCACTTCATCCACTTGTCCGCGAAGGCCACGAACGTCTTCCAGTCGTCGGCGTTCATCTCGTGCTTCCCAGCTCGCATCCAGTACCCGAGCCGGCTGTCGAGCAGCTTGCCCTGGTCGGGCATCTTGTCGGCCTCCATCCCCTTCACGCCGAGCAGCTCGTACACCGGCGTGGCCCGCTTCATCATGTCGAACTGACCACTCGGGTTGGCCCACAGGTCGTCGGCCGCGTTCGTGTAGAGCACCGGCCGCGGGGCGCACAAGGCGAGCAACTCGTGCTGGTCGATGGGCAGGGTGTTCGGGTCGTCGTTGTACTTCTTGAAGCTGGTGCTGAACCAGTGCGGGAAGGCGGTGTTGATCCGCTTCACGCCCTCGGCCTTGGCGTCGGCGTGGCGACTCGGGCCGGTGCCCCCGCACCCCGCCTGGTGCGGGAACACGCAGGCGATGCGGTCGTCGAACGCCCCGGCGAGCAGCGCCGTCTTGCCCAGCCGCGAGTGCCCGACCACCGCCACCCGCTTCGGGTCGCACCACTTCTCAGTCAGCGTGAAATCGGTCATTTTGTGAACGCCCCACGCCCAGCACATGATGGAGGCAATGGCGTCGGGTGGCGGTCTACCCTCGGATGTGGTGGCGTGCAGCACCCCGATCAGCTTGCCGGGTTTGTCTTTCACGTCCTCCTGGAACTCGCCGTTGTAGCACGTCACCACCGCGTACCCGGCCTTCACGATGTCTTCGAGCGGCCATACGCCCTTCGCCTTCCCGCGGCCATCCGCGGTGGCTTTGTTGTCCTTCACGCCGGGTTGCTTGTCGTACATCCAGCCGGTCGGAATCCGCACCCGCTCGTCGTCCACCAGAGTGTGGTTGCCGCTGAAATTCAACCCGACGAACACCGGCGCACCGGCCTTCGCCCGCTCGTTCGGCACGGCGACGAGTAGGTGGACCGGCGGAACTTTCATGTCCTCGTCGAATATCCGCAGTTCCACTTCCGACAGCGTACCCTTGCCGCCGAACGCTTTGTCGTCGCTGAACAGCACCTTCACCGCCGGCTTCATCGCGGTGATGGGATACCTGCCGTACATCTCCTCTTGAAACAGCTTCCGCAGTTCCGGCACCCGCTTCTTGGTCCAGTCGTCGGGGGTCGTCACCTTCGTGCCGTCCTGCATTTTCAGCGGGTCGGGGAAGTCGAACTTGGGCGGGTCGGCCGCCAGGGCGGGAACGATCACGGCGAGCGATCCGAGCAGGGAGAGGGGGAATCGCATGGGAGACTCCGGGAGAATCTGGAACCGCCGGCGTGAGCCGGCTGGGTGGTGGATTTCA
>JANNDF010000626.1:0-1089 GCA_031387445.1 Planctomycetia bacterium | reverse complement strand
CGCTCCTCGTCGTCGCCGGGAGCTTGTGACCGGCCCCAGCGCGGCAGAACACGTTGCGACCACCAGGGGCTTTCCGTCTCGGCGAGTAGGACCTACTCAAAGCACACTCTTCCTCCCCGCCGGACATCCCGCCATGCGTGCCGCCGTCCTCGCCGCGCTGTTGCTCCCCTTCCCCGCGCTCGCGGCCGACGAGCCGATCTTCGAGAAAGGCGCGAAGCTGAAGGTGGAGGCCGGGAAAGGCGTGGCCGGCGAAGGCCCGGCGTGGGATCCCGAACTCGGTGTGCTGACCAGCGGCAACGACGGGCAGATCCACCGCTTCGGTCTCGACGGCAAGTCCACCGTCCACCGCAAGGACGCCGGCACCAACGGCCTGCTGTTCGACGCCGACGGCCGGCTGATCGCCTGCGAACCGGTGAAACGCCGCGTCACCCGCACCGACCGCGACGGCAAGCTGACCGTGCTGACCGACGGCTTCGGCGGCAAGAAGTACAACCAGCCGAACGACGTGACCGTCGATGCCAAGGGCCGCATCTACTTCTCGGACCCGCGCTACGGCAGTCGGGACGGCATGGAACAGCTGGACGAGAAGGGCAAGACCGTCGAGGGCGTCTACCGCATCGACCCGGACGGCAAGGTTCACCGCGTCCTCGGCCGTGAAGTCGAGCGGGCCAACGGCGTGCTGGTGTCGGCGGACGACAAGTTCCTGTACGTCGCGGACAACAACAACGACGCCGCCGGCGGCGCTCGGACGCTGTGGCGGTTCGACCTGAAGGACGGCGAAGTGGCTGCCAAGAGCAAGGCAAAGATTTACGACTGGGGCAAGGGTCGCGGGCCGGACGGGGTGAAGCAGGACGCGAAGGGGCGGCTGTACGTCGCCGGCGGGCTGAACAAGCCGAACCCGCCGGCCGAGCCCTCGACGAGCAAGAAGGGCGGCATCTACGTCTTCTCGCCGGAGGGGAAGCTGGTCGCGTTTCGAATGGTGCCGCGCGACGAGGTGACGAACTGCGCCTTCGGCGGCGAAGACCGCAAGACGCTCTACATCACCGGCGGCGGCACGCTCTACAGCATCCGCACGACGACGGCGGGCCG
>JANNDF010000615.1:0-3643 GCA_031387445.1 Planctomycetia bacterium | reverse complement strand
GTCGTCGCCGCCCTCGTCGCTCGCAAGCCCGCGGCGATGACAATGGACTGTCACCAACACCGTCTTGGACTTTCCCCATGTCCACCCCGTCTCCCGCTCCCGCCCCGCGTCGTGGGCGGTGGGTTCTCCCCGTGGCGCTGGTCGCCGCCGCGACCGCCGCTGGCGTCACCGTCTTCCTCCTCTGGCCCAAGCCGCCAGTGCCGCCCAAGCCGCCCGACCTGGACGCGGCGGTCGCCCACAACACCCGCGGCGTGGCACTGATGGAGCAGCGGAAGGACGCCGACGCGGAGGTGGAGTTTGCGAAGGCGATGGAACTCGCCCCCGACTGGCTGCCCGCCCGGCTCAACTACGGCATGGCCCTGTTCAACCAGCAACCGGCCGAGACCAAAGAGCTGGCCGTGCAGGTGAAGAAGGCTCAGCAGGTGTTCGCCGAGGTGCTCGCGCGCGAGCCGGACAACAAGCACGCGCACTACTGCCTCGGCATGATCGACATGTACGTCGGCAAGTACCCCGACGCCTACCCGCACTTCCAGAAGGTGAACCAGCTCGACCCGGACGACGCCCACACCTGGCTGCGGCTCGGCAGCACTCACCCCGACGGCCCCGACTCGTCCGCCGCCGGCGTGTGCTACGAGAAGGCCGTCGCCCTCGACCCGTACCTGATTGAGGCGAAGTACAAGCTGTTCATCGTCCTCCGCGAGGCGGACTCGAAGCGGGCCGACAGCTTGTTGACCGAACACGAACTGCTGCGGGAGGCGGACCGGTTCACCGAGTCGCGGATCGTGTACGGCGAGATGGGCAAGTACGCCGAGGTGATCGGCCGCGACCCGACGGCGACGGGCAAGCCCGTTGTCGGCCCTGTGCCCGCGTTTGAGCCGATGGCGGTGAGCGTGAAACTGGCCGACGGCGTGACGTGGGCGACCGAACTCCCGCCACTGGTCAAAGCCGCCCGCGACCGCTTCGGCGGGACGGTGGTGTTGTTCGATTTCAACGCCGACGGCAAACCGGATGTGCTGCTGCTCGCGGCGGTGACGGAGGACGGGAAGGTGCGCGACCTGCTGTTGCGAAACGACGGCGACGCCAAGTTCGCGGACGTGACGAAGGAAGTCGGACTGGACGGCGAGCGGGCGAGCCTCGGGGCCGCCGCCGCCGACTTCGACAACAGCGGCACGCCCGACCTGGCCATCACCACCGCCACCGGCGTCAAGCTGTTCCGCAACACCGGCGGCAAGTTCGAAGAGGTGACGACGACCGCCAAACTCGACGGCGTGAAGGGCGTGTTCCTCGGCGTCTCGTGGGCCGACGTCGATCTCGACGGCGACCTCGACCTGATCGCGTGCAAGTACGGTGATGCCGTGGCGAACTTCGACAAGCCCGATGCCTCCGGCGGGGTGCTGGTGTTCGAGAACGTCGGCGTCGCCCCGCCGGCCGATCCGAAAGCCCCTCCGCCGCCGCTGTCCACCGCGTTCAAGCCGACCGACGCCTTCAAGGACGTGTTGCCGAAGTGGGCGGCCGTCGCGGTCATCGCCGCCGACGTGGACGACGACCACGACCAGGATCTGATCGCCCTGTTCGACGACCAGGCCCCGGTGGTGGCGGTCAACGACCGGCTGATGCGGTGGCACCAGGGCACGCTGCCGGCGGAGAAGGCGAGGTGGAACGGCGGGCTGGTGCTCGACGCCAACCACGACGGGCGGAGTGATTTGTTGCTGGTGCGGGCGGGCGACGGGCCGGTGTTGCTGCTGTCGAAAGGTGTCCGCGACTTCACCACCAGTACGACCGGCCTGCAGTTGCGCCAGGCGACGGAGGCCGACATCGACCTCGACGGCTGGCCGGATGTGGTCGGACTGAACGCCGAGCGGAAGGCGGCACTGCTGCACAACCAGGGCGACGGCAAGTTCGAAGCGATGCCCGTTGCCATCATCCCGCCGCCCACATCGGTGGACGGGTTGCCCAAACCGCGAATCGCCACGGCGGTCGGCGACCTGGACGGAGACGGCCGGCCGGACGTGCTCACCTGGAACGGGGTGACGCTGGAACTTGCACGGAACAAGGGCAACGGCAACCACCCGCTCGTCGTCGTCCCCACCGGCCGCCGCGACAAGGGGTCGAACCTCCGCACCAGCAACGACGGCTTCGGCACCTGGCTCGTCGCACAGACCGGCAGCCACTGGACCGGGGCCGAGCGCACCACCGCCACCGCCGGGCTGGGGCAGTCGCTGTTGCCCACCGTCCTCGGCATGGGCAAACACGAGAAGGCGGACGCCCTGCGGGTGCGGTGGGCCGACAACGTCATCCAGGCCGAACGCGATGTCGCCACCGGCAAACCGTACAAGCTGATCGAGACCAACCGCAAGGGCACCTCCTGCCCGGTACTGATGGTGTGGGACGGAGAGCGGTTCGTGTTCGTCACCGACTTCCTCGGGGCCGGGGCGATGGGGGAGATGGGGCCGGACGGCTCCGTCCGCCCGCCGCGGGGCGAGGAGTCGGTGAAGATCGAGCCGGGGCTATTGGTGGCGAAGGACGGCGAGTACGTGCTGAAGATCGCCGAGCCGATGGACGAGGTGTTGTACCTGGATCACCTTCAGCTCGCCGTCATCGACCACCCGCCGACCACCGCCGCCTTCCCGGACGAGCGGTTCGTGTTCAGCGGTCCGCAGCCGACGCAAAAGCTGCTGGCGTTCAAGTCGCAGCACCGGCCGACGAAGGCGACCGACCACACCGGGGCCGACGTGACCGAACGGGTGACGAAGCGTGACCGCAAGGCGGCGGACGGGTTCAAGGTCCGCTCGTGGCTCGGGTACGCCGAGGACCACTCCCTCACGCTGGAGTTCGGCCAGTTGCCGAAAGCCGACCGCTGGCACCTCGTGCTGGCCGGATGGACGGAGTACCCGTATCCGGAGTCGATGTACGCCGCGACGCGCGCCGGGATCGCCCTGCAACCGCCGGTGTTGGAACAGTTCGACGCGAAGGCGGAGAAGTGGAACACAGTGTGCGACCTGGGCTTTCCCGCCGGCCTGCCGCGGGTGATGACCCGCGAACTGCCCGCCGCCCCGACGGGCAAGCTCCGCATCCGCACCAACATGCAGGTGTACTGGGACGAAGTGTACCTCGCCCCGGCGGAGGACGCGACGGCGGTGACACTCGACGTGAAGCGAGCCGACCTCGCCGCCCGCGGGTTCATGAAGGAAGTGCTGCCCGACGGCCGCCCGCCGGTGGCATACGACGACTCGAAAACCGACCCGCTCGTCGCCACGCGGTGGAAGGGAAAAGTGACGAAGCCCGGCGACGTGACGGAACTGTTGACCAAGTTCGATGACCGGTTCGTGCTGTGCGGCCCCGGCGACGAGGTGACGGTGCGGTTCGACGCGACCAAACTGTCGGAACTGAAACCGGGGTGGAAGCGGTCGTTCGTGCTGAAGTCGCAGGGGTACTGTAAGGACACGTCCACGACGACGATGACGGGCGGGAGTGTCGGCCCGCTGCCGTTCCGCGGGATGCCGAACTATCCCGATTTCGGTGATGCGAAACCGCCGGTCACGGACGCTGCGAAGTGGCACACGCGGCCGGCGAGTCGGTAATCAACGCCGCGAGCGTGCGAGCGGCCCACCGCTCGCACGCTCGCACGCTCGCGGCGAAAATG
>JANNDF010000604.1:0-9277 GCA_031387445.1 Planctomycetia bacterium | reverse complement strand
GGCAGTGATGCCGGGGGTGGTTGTAACTGCCACCCCCGGCATCACTGCCGGGGTTCACCATTGACGGTACACTGCCTGCATGCTCCTCAGCCCGGCGAAATCGACCTTCCGCCTCCCGCCTGGTGTGCCGTTCGCCACGGGGTTCGTGGCCATCGCGGTCGTGGCGGCGGTGGTGTGCGGGCTGTTCCCGGTCGGCGTGTCGATCGCGGCCGTGTTCCTGTTCGCCGGCCCGCACAACTGGTTCGAAGCCCGCTACATCCTCGGCCGCCTGCCCGCCCGCACGGGAAAACTGTGGGCGTTCTTCCTCGCCTCGTTCGTCGGCATCGTCGGGTTGACCGCGTGGTTCGCCGCACTGCCATGGCTGTTCCACGCGCCCGCGTTCGGTTCGTACAAGTCCGAAGTCATCTCCGCCTGGACGACCGCTCTGGTTCTCTGGATCGCCACACTCGTGTGGATGCGGAGCCGCACCGCGCCGAAGTTCGACGGCGGGTGGGTGTGGGCGGTGGCGTGCGGGCTGGTGGCGGTGGCGTGGGTGCAGCCGTCGGTGCTGCCGGTGGCGATGGTGTACATCCACCCGCTGATCGCACTCTGGCTGCTCGGCCGCGAGTTGCGGCGGTCGCATCGCAACTGGCTGCCCCTGTATCGCGTCGCGCTGCTGGCCATTCCGGTGTTGTTCTTGGCATTCGTGTTCTTCCTGTGGAACGCCGACGACCTGCCCGGAACCGATCCGCTCACGGTCGCCATCACCACGCACTCCGGGGCGATGCACATCGACTGGGTGTCGAACCGACTGCTCGTCGCGGCGCACACGTTCCTCGAACTGGTGCATTACGGCGTGTGGGTGGTGCTGATGCCGCTCGTCGGGCTGAAGTCGGCCCCGTGGGACACGACGAGTATTCCCGCAGCCCGCCGCGGTGGGAACTGGAAGCGCGGTGTCGTCGCGCTGCTCTGCGTCGGGTCGCTCATCACGGGCGTGCTGTGGGTGGCGTTCGGCCTCGATTACACCACTACGCGAACCGTTTACTTCACCGTGGCCCTGCTTCACGTCCTGGCCGAAGTGCCGTTCCTGCTCCGGATGCTCTGACGTGCAACCCCTCCACGTTTTCCTCGTCTACTACCTGTTCACGGTGACCGTCGAAACGGCGGTGCTGCTCGTCCTCCTCAGCCGCCGGCACACGCTTTCCCGGAAACTGCTCGCCGGGGTGTGGCTCACCGCCTGCACCTATCCGGTGGTGTGGTACGTCATCCCGTTCGTATTCGACCCAGTGGAAGAACGGTTGTGGTATCTGATCGTCGCCGAGACGTTCGCCCCGGTCGCCGAGTGCCTGATCTTCTGGGCCGCGTTCGTGCGGGGGAACCCGCCCCACCGAGGAGCGACGATCCGCGACATGGGGGCCATCGTGCTGGCGAATCTGACGTCGTTCGGAGTGGGGGAGTTGTTGAGCTACTCTGGTGTACGACTCGAGTGAGGTGGCTATTCACCACCTACCATATCCCCATCATGCCGACGCTCGCCATCGACTGGATGACCCACCCGCCCGCCGATTTCACCGCCGGGGCCATCACCGTCGGCAACTTCGACGGCGTTCACCGTGGGCATCGTGAACTGATCGCCGGGTGTATTGCCGAGGCCGGTCAGGTCGGCGGGCCGGCGGTGGTGGTCACGTTTGATCCGCCGCCGCTCGCCGTGTTGGTGCCGTCGGCCATGAAGCCGCCACTCTCGACGACGGCCGAACGGAACGAGTTGCTGCTCGCCGCCGGGGTGACGAAAGTCGTGTCGTTGAAGACGAATGCCGGGCTGCTGGCACTGGATCCGGAAGCGTTTTTTGAAGACGTGGTACTCGGGCTGTTCCGCGCGAAGGCCATCGTGGAAGGGTTCAACTTCCGATTCGGCCGGGCGCGGAGCGGCGACACGGGTGAACTGCGGCGGCTGTGCGACAAGCACCGAGTCCTGTTCCGCGAAATGCGGCCGTTGCTGGATGACGGCGAGCCGGTGTCGAGCAGCCGCATCCGGTCGGCACTACAAGCGGGTGACGTGACCACCGCAGTGAGACTGCTCGGCCGCGAGTACGGCATCTGTGGCATCGTTGAATCGGGTGCGAAGCGGGGCCGCACCATCGGCTTCCCGACTGCCAACCTGGGCGGGGTGCGAACACTCGTGCCGGGTACCGGCGTTTACGCCGTGCGTGCGACCGTAGACGGTGTTACGCACCCAGCCGCGGCGAATGTCGGCCCGAACCCCACTTTCGGCGACGACGCCCGCAAGATCGAGGTTCACCTGCTCGACTTCACTGGCGACCTGTACGGCCAGGAACTGCGGGTGACGTTTGTGAAGCGGCTGCGGGACACGCGACCGTTCGGCGGCGTGGCGGAGTTGGTGGAGCAGTTGAAGCGAGACGTGGCGGAGGCGCGGACGAACTTGTAGCCGCGAGCCGGAGGCGAGCGCGTCCGACCTCCGACTCGCTCGCCTCCGGCTCTACTTCGGGAAGTCCGGCACCGGCAGCACACTTCCCGGCGGGGGCAGGATTGTTCCCGGCGGCGGCAACTCGGTCCCCTTCGGGGGCAACCCCGGCATGGTCGGACCGCCGGGAATGATGACGGGTGGTGTCGGCCCTGGCAACACGACCGTCGGCGTCGATTTGCCGATGCCGGGCAACGGCTTCACGGTCACGTCGCGGTCGCTCTCGAAGCTGCGACCGTCGTTCGACGTGAACACCACCGCCACCCGAACGCGGCTCGACGTCGGCGGCAAATCCCACTGGAGTGGCAGGAAGTAGCCGCTGCCGAGCAACCCACCCTTCCACGCCTTCCGCAGTTGTTCGGCGGTGATGTCCCAACGGCCGATGGGCACCTTCTGGCCTTCGGGCAGGATTTCGAACGCCGTCACCACCGCCTTGCCTGGCACCTTCACCGCTGTCCCGTCAGCGTCTTTCGGTGAGATGACCACCTGAAGCGTTTCGTCACCAGGAAAGCCGTCGTCGTCACGCCCGCCGGTGCCGGTGGCAAGCGTGAGCGTACGGATGATCGCTGTTTCGCTGGTGTGCGACGTGACGACCGCGCCGGGCGGCATCGTCACGACTGGGCCGGTGACGATCACACCGCCGGGCGGGTTGCCGCGGACGTAGATGTCGGCGAGTTGTTTGAGCTGCTGATTCTCCGCCCGCAGCTCGAGAATTTCTCGCTCGCGGGTGCGGAGTTCGGCTTCGAGGAGGTCGTGCTTCTCGTTCTTTCCGCCGATCTCCTTGATCTGCCGACAGCCGACCGCCGCTAAACTTCCCGTCACCGCTACCACCAGCAGCACCCGCAAAACGCGACCGGCCCGCCGGGGTTGCCGGTGGGCCGGTTCAGGGTTGGCGTGAAGGCGGTCCATCCTGCAAGGTATCGGGCAACCGGCGGGTCGGGCGTGAGTGAGCGGGGATGGGGAATACCGTCTGCGTCGCCCCACCCGCTGAACATCCCCGATTACCCGTCCGTTTTCGGGCGCGCCATCCCTTCGGGGATTTTTTCCAGCACGCTGTCGATCAGGCCGTACTCCTTGGCCTCATCAGCGCTCAGCCACTTGTCGCGGTCCATGTCCTTTTCGAGCTGGTCGAGGCTCTTGCCGGTGTGCTTCAGGTAGAGTTTGTTCAGCCGGGCTTTCGTCTTCTTGATGTTCTCCACCGTGATGGCGATGTCCGCCGCGGTGCCGCCGAAGCCGCCGCTCGGCTGGTGGATCATGATCTCGGCGTTCGGCAGGGCGAACCGCTTGCCCTTCGCCCCGGCCGTCAACAGCATCGACCCCATACTGGCGGCCAGACCCATGCAGTAGGTGGACACCGGGCAGGACAGGAACTGCATGGTGTCGTAGATGGCCATGCCGGCGGTCACGCTCCCGCCGGGGCTGTTGATGTACAGGTGGATGTCGGCCTTCGAGTCCTCGAACTGGAGGTACAGCATCTGGGCGACGATCAGGTTGGCCATGTCGTCGCGGACCTGCCCTTGCAGGAGGATGATCCGCTCCTTCAGCAGCCGGCTGTAGATGTCGAAGACCTGCTGCTCGCGGCCCTTGTTATCGACGACGTAGGGGATGAGTGGCATCGGGTGGTCCTGGTGAACCCCGGCAGTCATGCCGGGGGTGAAATGATTCGCCACCCCCGGCATGACTGCCGGGGTTCGCCCGCAGGTTATTTCTTCACATCGGCCGGGCGGACGAGCACCTCGTCCACCAGCCCGAACGCCTTCGCCTCTTCCGCCGTGAGGTACCTGTCGCGGTCGGTGGCGGTCTCGATCTCGCCGATCGTGCGGCCGGTGTGCTTGGCCAGGATTTCGTTCATCCGGACCTTCATCCGCTGGATCTCGTCGGCATAGATCTCCAGGTCCGTCACCTGCCCGTATACGCCCTCGCCCACCCGCGGCTGGTGGATGAGCATCTTGCTGTTCGGCAGGGCGTACCGCTTGCCCTTGGTGCCGGAGGCCAGCAGCACCGCCGCCATGCTCGCCGACAACCCCATGCAGTAGGTGTGGATCGGGCAGCCGATGAACTGCATGGCGTCGTAGATGGCCAGCCCGGCCGAAATGCTGCCGCCGGGGCTGTTGATGTACAGGTGGATGTCGGCCGTCTTCTTGTCCGTGGCCAGCCAGAGCAGCTTCTGAATGGTCAGGTTGGCGACGAAGTCGTCGATGACGTTCGACCCGCCGGTCTCGTTCGTCGCGCCGAGGAAGATGATGCGGTTGTCGAGCAGCAACTCGCCGGGCGTTCGCTGGCGCTGCCACTGGAACGACTGCATCACCGGGGTGAAGGGCGTGCCGCCCGCGAGCGGGCCGGGTGGGGTGGCGGAGCCGCGGGGGTCGGTCGGGGGGAAGTACATGGGGTAGGTTCCTGCTGGTCCTGGAACGAGACACGAGACAGGGGACACGGGAGGGCGTCCCGCCCCGGCTCGTGTCTCCTGTCTCGTGTCTGAGGCGGCTGGTACTACTGTACGCGGGCGGTCAACCGGCCGCCGGGGTGATCTGCTCGTCGGTCGCGCTGGCGTCCGCCGTGGACACGCTCTCGTCGTCCATCTCCTTCATCGGGCTGAAGGCGTAGTCGTCGTAGGTGGCGCTTTGCAGAACCAGGTCGAGCGCGCGCCGTTCGAGCAGTTCGGTGGCCACGGCCTCGATCAGGTCTTCCCGTTCCAGCTTGGCTTTCACCTTGCGGGGGCTGTCGTTGGTGCGGTCGGCGATGGCCTCGATCTCGGCGTCGATGTCCGCGTCCTCGATCTCCAACTTCTCCAGCTCGGCGATCTTCTGGAGGACGAAGTGCTCCTTCAGAGCGGCGGCGGTGCTGCGGGCGGCGTCCTGTTCGAGGAGGCGGCGGCGGCCGGCGATCTCGTCGTCCGCCATGCCGGACGACCGCATCTCCATCACCCGTCGGGCGAGCGTCTTGCGGATCTGTTTTTTCAGCAGCTCTTGCGGCAGATCGAAGTTCTGGGTGCCGGCCAGGTGCTTGAGGACCTCGGCCCGCGCCACGTTCCGCTGGGTGTACTCCAGGTACCGCTCCAGGCGGGTGCGGACGAGTTCGCTGAACTGGTCCGGCGTGCGGACGCCGAACTCTTCGAGCACTTCCGGGGTGAGTTCCGGCAGGCGAACCGTCTTCACGTCCTTGACGGCGAACACCGCCTGCACGCTCTTCCCGCGGAGGTTCTCGTTGGTCAGCTCGTTCGCCAGGGTGATGTTCACCGCCTTGGTGTCGCCGGCCTTCGCCCCGGTCATCACCTTGCCGAAGTCCTCGGCCACGCCGTCTTCCAGGGCCAACTTCTTCTCCACCCGCAGGCGGATGTCGGTCACCGTGTTCAGTTCGGTGTCGCCGTCCTTGATGGTGATGTCGGCGACGATGATGTCGTCCATCGCGGCCGGACCGTCCTTCGGCACGATGGTTCCGAGCCGCTCCAGCAGCTTGTTGCCTTCCTTCTGCACGTCGGCGTCGGTGAACTCGTACACCGGGCGGCGGACCTTCAGCCCCTTGTAGTCGGGCAGGGTGAACTCCGGCCGCACTTCGATGTTGAACTCGTACACGAGCGGGGTGTTTTCGTCTTCCGGGATGACCACGCCGGACGGGTCGAGTTCGGGCGGGGAAAGCGGCGACAGGTCGGCCTCGTCAGCCAGTTGTTCTAGGCTGGCCATGAGCACTTCGGTGCGGACCTCGCCGGCCACATCTTTGAAGAACTTCTTCTGCACGATCTTCTTGGGCGCCTTGCCGGGGCGGAAGCCGGGGATGTGCGCCGGCGTCTTCACCATCAGGTCGGAGAACTTCTCGTCCATCCGCGTGTTGATGGCCTTGCGGTCGATGGTCACCTTCACGTGCTTCTTGCACGGGCCGGCGTCGGTGATCTCCACCGTCTGTTCCAGCTTCTGGGGCGCGGGCGGTGCGTCCACGGCGGTGGTGTCGTCGGTCGAGGCCGGGGCGTCCGGGGTGATGGTGTCGTCGGCCATGAGCGTCGCTCCGTGTCCGGATCCGTTCGCGGGGAATCGAGGGTGGGAAAACGTTCGGAGCCGAGAGTCGACCGGGGTGGTGGGCGGGTTGCGTCCGCCGGCACCATCCCCGAAGACTTCCCGGCTCCTGTTCGGCATTCAATCAGAGCGGGTGATGGGACTTGAACCCACGACAACCTCGTTGGCAACGAGGTACTCTACCACTGAGTTACACCCGCAGTCGCATCGAAAACGATAGGCGTGAGGTGGGGGCATTTCAAGGGGAAGTGTGCAGACTTTTTCACCGAACCCGTCGCCGGAGCATGGCCCGCACCTGAAGCGCCAGCATTAGCACTAGCCCACTCACGAATAAGGTCGTGCCGACGTAAAACGCCAGCGGGTCGATCAGACCGAACACCCGCCCAGAGTTGTCCGGGGGTGGAGTGGTGGGGGTTTCCGACAGCGTCACGGGCACGGCCGACTCTTCGGGTGGCAACTTGGCGTACTCCGCCGCCACCCGCGACACCTGCGGGCCGAGCAACCGTGGCCCCTGGAACTTCCGCCCGGCGTCGGAAGCCAGCATCTCGTAGGCACTATGCGCCTCGCGGACTTTCCCGGTGGCGAAATCGAGTTCAGCCAACGACCACAGGAGGCGATCGTCCCACGGCGCCCACAGGAGCAGTTGTTGAACTGTCGCCACGGCATCGGCCGGCAACTTCTTCGCCTCGTCCGCCGACTGCCAGTAGCGGATCGGCTGTCCGTCGGGTGTCACGAACAGCAAGTCCGGTGTCAACTCCGGGACCGGCGGCTTGGTCTTCGGGTCGGCGTCGGCACTGCGAATGAGCAGCCACCGCCGGTACACGGTTTGATCGAGCTTCCGTTGCCAGCGGAATTGCGCTTCCGATGTCCCGGCGGGCGGCGGCGGCGGCGAGTCGGGGTCGTCGGGCAAGTTGGTTTCCGCATCGGCCCACTGCCCGCTCGCGGCGAAGGCGTGCGTGCGGTTCGCCTTCAGCGTGTAACTGCGGCCGACCCGCCCGCGGTCGAGCAGGTTGATCGCCTGTTGGGTGGCGTTGAAGCGGAGCAGGGCGGCAGAGTGGGCGGCGAGGTCATCCCCGCGGAGTTGTTGCGTCTGTGGCCATCGGGCAGCGACCAGTTGCCCCAGTCGTGCGGCGTAAGTGGCCTGGGCAGTGTCGCCGTCGTAGGCCCAGTCGGGAATGCCGGGCGGGTCGGGGGTGTTCGGCACCCGCGGGGCGAGGCGGTCCACCAGTTGGGCGACGAACAGGCGGTGCGGAAGGGCCTCGGCGGTGCCGTCCACTGTCACGTTGAACGGGCACGGGTCGTCGGGCGAGTACACGCCCGCCCGCGCGGGCCACGCAACCAACATCAGCAGCAGTACGGATCGGCGCACGCTAGCCCTCCACCTCCATCCCGCCGTTCAAGCAGTCCCAGATGGCCCGCCACGTCTGGATCGGACCCCACGGCACCCCCCACCAGCCGAACAGCAGGCTGACGAGCAGGTACGGGATGCCACGGACGTACCGCGCGTCGTCGGAGCGGATGCGGTGCGGCCGCGACTCGAACCGGAACGTGATGACGACCGCCGACACCACATACGGGTATCGGACGAAAGATTCCGTCTCCTGATCCTCGTCGGTCATGCCGTCTCCGCGGTGAACGTCACCGTCACGTTCGTGCTGACCCCGCCCCGCGGCGTCCACCGGCTTTCCAGCTTCGCCCGCACCGGCTTCGCCACCGCCACGAAGTCGTCCAGGATGCGGTTCGTCACCTGCTCGTAAAAGATGCCCTGGTTGCGGAACCGCTGGAGGTACAACTTGAGCGACTTCAGCTCCACGCACACCTCGCCCGGCGTGTAGGTGAACACCAGCGTGCCATAGTCCGGCTGGCCGGTCTTCGGGCAGACGCTGGTGAACTCGGGGCAGACGATCTCGATGGTATAGTCTCGCCCCGGCCGCGGGTTGGGAAACGTTTCCAGTTGGTCGATGCTCGGCGACTCGGTGAAAAACATGCGGGGTGCGTCTCGCGGTGCGTGTCCTGAAGTGATAGCCGCAACGGGCGGCCCTCGCCAGTGGCGACCGAGGACCAATACCGTTATCGTGAGTCTCGCGTCCAGAATCGTGAGGAATCGAGATGCCCCGAGCGGTCGTACTCCTGAGCGGCGGGCTGGACAGCTCGACCACGCTTGCTGGTGCAAAAGCCAACGGCTTCGAGGTGTTCGCCTTGAGCGTCGACTACGGTCAGCGTCACCGGGTCGAACTCGAGCGGGCCGCGGCGGTGGCGAAGGCGGTCGGCGTGGCCGACCACCGCACGGTGAAGCTCGACCTCCGGGCCATCGGCGGGTCGGCGCTTACCGCCGACGTGGAGGTGCCGAAGGACCGCCCCGATGACGCCATCGGCCACGGCGTGCCGGTCACCTATGTGCCGGCCCGCAACACCATTCTCCTCGGGCTGGCCCTCGGCTATGCCGAGACGGTGGGGGCGTTCGACCTGTTCATCGGGGCGAATGTGCTCGATTACTCGGGCTACCCCGACTGCCGGCCGGAGTTCCTGGAGGCGTTCGAGCGGTTGGCAAACCTGGCGACGAAAGCCGGCACAGATGGGAGCGGCAAGTTCCGCGTTCACGCCCCGTTGTTGAAGATGACCAAAGCCGACATCATCCGCGAGGCCGTGAGGCTGGGGCTCGACCTGTCGCTGACGCTGAGCTGTTACGACCCGGACGCGGTCGGGAAGGCGTGCGGACGGTGTGACTCGTGTTCGCTACGGAAGAAGGGGTTCGCCGAGGTGGGGGTGAGCGACCCGACCCCATACACGTGAACCGGCGGCGTGAGCC
>JANNDF010000588.1:0-2984 GCA_031387445.1 Planctomycetia bacterium | reverse complement strand
CCCGCAAGGGGGGGAGGTGGGGGTGATAGCATAATCCCAACAGCGACCGACACGAGAAGGTCAATCACCCCCACCTCCCCCCTTGCGGGGGAGGTCGCCGCGGTGAGCGGAGCGAACCCGGCGGGTGGGGGGTATGCCGGCCGCCGGTTCGCCAGGTTTCGTTTTGACACCCACCGGGCGGAAGCATTACGCTCACGGTCGCTCCCAGATCGGCATTCCGACTCCTCTGCCAAGGGCTTCAACCCATGGAATCGCGTGACGAACTCGCCGAGACCCTCCGCGACCTGCGGGAGACGAATCGGGCATTGGTCGCAGAGGTCAAGGCGATTCGAGAGTACGTCGATGGCGTCTGTGAACAGCAAAAACGGGTGAGGCGCTCACTGCTTCTCCTCCTCGCCGTGCTGTTGGCTGGTCCGGCTCTGCTGGTAGCCGCACTGGTCGTGATGTCGTTGGTCACCACTCCACAGAGCACGGAGTATTGGGAGCAACAGGCGCAGAAAGAGCAGCGACGGGTCGAAAAAATCGACGAGAACCTCGACCGCGCCGACAAACTCGCCGGACGCATGGAAACGCTTGTGGGCCGGTGGGAGAAAGCAGCACCGAAGGAGTGAGCGGTCAGCGGGTGGCCATCATTCGCCCTCTTCTCTGACTTTTTCTCGTCCTACTCGCCACTTTTTTCCTGCCGCGAAGTGTTGCGCCAGGCATCACTTGCGCCGATCTGTCTGCCGCGTCCGCGCACCCACGCTTTCCCCCGACACGGCGTTCGGGTACAAATGATCGGCCCACAGGAAGGGCGAGGAGGCGTTTCGCTTCCACTCACCCGCCACGACGGCGGGAGCCCGGTTGAAGGACACACAATGGCGCATCCGAGCGCCGGCTTCACACCCCACACAGCCCTGGCCGCCCGCGGAAAGGGCCGCCAATCCGACCGCTTCCTGGCCGGTCTCTCTCACGCTACACGTGTGGTGTTCGTTTCCCACATGCAGCCCGACCCGGACAGCCTCGGCAGCATGTGGGGGCTAGCCCACATGGTTCGCGAGCGGCTTCGTATGCCGACCGTGCTCACGCAAGACGGAGGCATCTTCCGGGCCGAAAACCGGGCGATGGTCGATCTCCTGGGCCTGGATTTGTTGCCGGTGTCGGCGATCAAGCGGCAGCCCGGCGACGTGGTGGTGATGGTGGACAGCCAGCCGGGCACCGGGCGGCATTCGGTGAACGGCCCGGTGACGGCCGTGATCGACCACCACGTCACGCCCGGCGACCTGAACGGCGTGGGCTACACGGACGTGCGCCCGGAGGTCGGGGCCACCTGCACCATTGTCACGAACTACCTGCTGGAGCAGCGGGTGAGCATTCCGAAGGCTCTCGCCACGGCGTTGCTGTACGGCATCGAGACCGAACTGAGCGGCTTCCCGCGGGAAGGGGCGATCGAAGACGACGAAGCCATCAGCAAACTCTACCCACTCGCCGACAAAGACCTGCTCGCCCAGATTCGTTACGCCCGCCTGCCGCGGACGCACTTCGACGTGCTCGCCCAGGCCCTCCGCACCGCCAACGTGTACGGCAAACTGGTGTTCGCGTGGGTCGATCCGCTCGGCCAGCCGGAACAGGCCGCCGAGGTGGTCGATTTCCTCATCCGTTACGAAGACGTGGACTGGGCCGTGTGCGGCGGGGTGATCGGGAGCAAGGTGGTGCTGTCGGCACGGGCGGCACGGGCGAACGCGAAGGCCGGGGAGATGCTCGCCCAGGCGGTCGGTCACCTTGGCAACGCCGGCGGGCACGAACGGCGGGCCGGCGGGTGTGTCATCCTACCGGATTGCTCGCCTGCCACTCTGGCATCGGTGCGAAGCGACCTGACCCGGCGAATCGTCGGCGTGTTTAGTGACGCTCGCACAGCCGTCCCGCTCGTGGCCGACTCCACCCGGACACTTGGTGTCACAGAGTAACTCACCTGGTTGGATCGTTTGCCCCGGTTGTGCCGACGACTTTTGCTCTCCGCACATGCTGTTTGTCTCACTTTCGCAACCTTCGCCGGTTTGCCCAACACACTAAACCGCCGGGTGTTGTAACACTCGGAACGGTTTTCGGTAACTCTCCGTGGCGAGCGGCGTCGGAAGGGAGGAGAGGTTTCACCCATTCCGCTCCCCGGCCTCCCCGACACCCGCCGATTTTGGTTTTGCACAGACTCGGCGGCTTATACTTCGGCGACCGATTGGACGTGCTTCGGCATTCGATTTGCCATCGCACAATCTCCGGCCCGGAACGACGAATCAGGGAGGCACGACCTCCCGAGGTGCCATATGGCCCGCACAGACGCCCTGTTGAAGATCACCAAGACGCTCCTCGCGCGGCGGAACGAGCTCCGCAAGCGGTTGGGCATGCAGCTTGACGACATGGGCGGCGCCCGCAACTCCGGCGACGTGGCCGACGTGTCGTTCGTCGCCAGCGGGGAAGAGATGGCCTCGCAACTGGCGCAGTTGGAGTCACAAGAACTCGCCCAGACGGAACTCGCCCTGTTGCGGTTGAAGCAGGGGCGGTACGGCGTGTGCGACGTGTGCGAGAAGAAGATCCCGGTCGGCCGGCTGAACGCCGTGCCGTACAGCGTGATGTGCGTGAAGTGCCAGGGCGAGGCCGAACGCGGCGGCAACTGGCTCGAATCGCACGCCCACATGAGCTGGGGCGACGTGCGGGATAGCGACGACCGCGAACTGGACGCCGCCGCCGTGCGGAGCGGCATGGGGAAGTAAAGTGCTCTGCTCGCTCCGCGAGCGGGTGTAGAAAGACCGCTCGCGGAGCGAGCAGAACACACGTCGAACCCGCCGGTCGTAAGGCCGGTGGGTTTTTTGTTGATTGCTCCGACATCGATCTCGCACGTTTCGCCGACCTCGACAGTTCCCTTCAAGTAGCGATTGACGGACGCGGTAGAGTGGATGCGGCGAGCCGAGCGGCGTGAGCCGCCGGGTGCCCCGTACCGGTGGCTCGCG
>JANNDF010000922.1:0-2775 GCA_031387445.1 Planctomycetia bacterium | reverse complement strand
AAGCTTCCTCAGACCGACCTACCAAAGTCCTACCGCTGCACCCGTGCACTGCCCCCCTTCGCGAACGCCTCCACTTCCGGCAGCTTCGCCATCGTCACGTCGCCGGGGAAGGTGGTGAGCAGTGCCCCGTGTGCCCAGCCGAGGTTCAACGCCTCTTGCGTCGGGCGGCCCGAGATCAGCCCGTAGATCAGCCCGGCGGCGAACCCGTCGCCCCCGCCGATACGGTCCACCACGTCCAGGTGGCACTTCGGGGCGGTGTACTGCTGCCCGTTCAACCACAGCACCGCACTCCACTCGTGCCGGTTCGTCGTGTGAACCTCGCGGAGCGTCGTCGCCACCGCCTTGATGTTCGGGAACTTCTGCACCGCCTTGCCGATGGTCTCGAAGAACTTCGTCGTGTCGAGTCCGGTGTCGGCCTTCTGCCCCTCAATGCCGAGGCCGAGTTGCAGGTCTTCTTCGTTGCCGATGAGCACATCGACGTGTTCGACGATCCGCCCGAGCACTTCGGTCGGCTTGCGGTTGCCGCCGGCCGCGGCCCACAGCTTCGCCCGGTAGTTCAGGTCGAAGCTGGTCACGCATCCGGATGCCTTCGCCGCCTTCATGCCTTCGATGATGAGTTCGCTCGTCGTGTCGGAGAGCGCCGCGAAGATGCCCCCGCTGTGGAACCACCGCACCCCGCCGCCGAAGATCGCCTTCCAGTCGAAGTCGCCCGGCTTCAGTAGCGCCCCGGCCTCGTTCGAGCGGTTGTAGAACACGACCGGGTTCCGCACCCCCGCCCCGCGGTCGGAGTACACGGTGGCGATGTTCGGCCCGCGGACGCCGTCGTGCTCGAAGAACTTGTAGAAGGGCGTCACGCCCATGCCCTTCACGCCCGCCTGCACCAGCTCGCCGATGGGGTACTTGGGCATGGCCGAGCAGACGCCCGTCTTCAGCCCGAAGCAGTCGGACAGGTTGGCCGACACGTTGTACTCGCCGCCGCTCACGTGGATGTCCAGCGTGCGGGCCTTGCGGAACGGGATGATGCCGGGGTCGAGGCGGTGGACGAGCGCCCCGAGGGAGAGGAAGTCGAGGCCGGCACCCGCCGGCGGGACGGTCAGCGCGGACATGGAAGCTCCGAGGAACACGGTGCGGGAGAGCACAGGATTCGTTACGGAGCGGGCGGGCTATTGGCGAGCGGGGCGCGTCTGTCCGCTGGTGCTTTCCCACACCAGGGGGCTGACGCCCCCCCAGCTCGCCAGGATGTGTCACACGTCCTTCTTCGAGTACCCCACCAGGCCCACGCCGCCGCCGACGCCGGCGACTAGCAGGCACATGCCGATCATCCAGGCCACTTTGGTCGGGTCGTAGTTCCCCCGCAGGGTGGTGCGGAGGGTGACCAACAACCCCGATCCGGTGGGGAACGGCGGCGGGAGGAACGAGAGCAGGAACAGGCTACCGAACAGCACCAGCCAGAAGATGGTGATCCCGATGACGGTGCCCTTCGACATGGCCCCGACCGTCACCCCCCACGCGATGACCGCCGCCAGCACCGCCATCGCCACCGCGATGCCGACCGCACACCCGGCGAATGACAGGTCGGGTTCGAGCAGGTAGTGGTAGGCCGTCAGAACACCGGTGGCGAGGACGGCGAACGCGGCCAGCAGCACCACCGTGCGAGCGTGCCACTTGGCGGCGAAGTACTGCCGGCGGCTGATGCCGCGAGACAGGATGCTGTCGGCCACCGTGCCCCGCTCCCCGCTGATGGCGTGGACCGACACGAGCGACACGAACGCGAGCGTGATGAGGCCGACGCTACCCAACAGCACGCCCGTCTGTTCGCTGGCGGATTGCACCAGCCCGACCTCGCGGTGGATCCCAAACTTGTACAGCCCGTACCCCACGGCCGCGATCACCGCCACGATCATCCAGAGGCGGAACAGCCAACTGTTGAACGTCTGCCGCAGGTCGGTGCGGAAGACGGCGAAGTACGGCAGCAGCGGGTTGAAACGCGGAGTTGTTGGTGCGACGGGCGTCACGGCGGCAGCATCCATGCGGCGAATCTCCGGTCGTCAGGCCATCATGTCTTTAAATCGTCAGGTCGGTCCCCCGCCCGCGACGGTCGCTGAGCGGAAGTCGTGAGAATTTCCGACCTGACGACCTGACGACCTGAAAACTTGACGACTCCCCCCTACGCCGCCTGCTTCTGCTCGCCCATGCTGGCGATCCAGGCGCCCAGACGGGCTTGCATTTCGTCCTGGCTCACGTCTTCGATGTGCGTGCCGAGCGTCCACTTGTGCCCGAACGGATCGATCACGCTGCCCGTGCGGTCGCCCCAGAACTGATTCTCCACCGGCTTCTCCACCTTCGCCCCGGCGGCCAAGGCCTGCGTGAACGCGGCGTCGGCGTCGGGCACGTAGATCATGAACCCGGTCGGGGTGCCGTTCAGGGCGAGCGGACTCTTGCTGCCCCACTGCGGGCACTCCTCGCCGATCATCACCTTCGAGTCGCCGATCTGGATCTCGGCGTGGCAGATGCTGCCGTCCGGCATGAGCAGCTTGCACGTCTCCACCGCGTCGAACGCCTCCTTGTAGAAGGCGATGGCCGCGTGCGCGTCCTTGGCGATCAGGTACGGGGTGACGGAGTGGTAACCGGCCGGCTTGGACTGGGCGGACATGGCTTGATCCTGAGAAAAGGGCGGGCGATGGTGGACAGAGTAACATCAATTCGAAGAAATGCAATTCCGTTCAGTAGTGCTTGGGCGAGCCGAGCGGCGTGAGCCGCCGGTTGAATCGTCAC
>JANNDF010000569.1:0-4172 GCA_031387445.1 Planctomycetia bacterium | reverse complement strand
AGCGAGCGAAGCGGATCCTTCCGGCGGCGGGACACGGCAACTCCTGGTGGGGTGGGTTACCACCTAAGGGTAGCTGAGAGGCTGGTTATGACTACGGGCGAGGCAAGTGACCCACTAGTTGCCACGGCACCGCCAAGCAGAAGGGCGGATTGCGGCTCAACACCGGTCAAGCCGTACTGAAGGGCGGGCTGGACGGCCCAGTGGTTGTCCCGAAGAAGTCCGCCGACAGCCGGCTGATCCACGCACTTCACGGCAAGGGCGATCTCGACCAGATGCCGCCGAAGGGCAAATTGCCCGACGCCGACCTCGCCCTCATCGCCCGCTGGATCGACGAAGGGGCGGCGGTGCCGGCAGAGTCGGAACCCGTTCACTGGTCGTTCGCGGCGCCCAGGCAGGCCGCGGTGCCCGACGGCGTTCACGCGGTCGATCACTTCCTGAAGGCCGAGTGGGAGAAGAGGCACCTCACGCCCGCGGGGGAAGCGGATCGCGTCACGCTCGTGCGTCGGCTGTACCTCGACCTGACCGGCCTGCCGCCCACCGTGGCCGAAGCCGAGGCGTTCGTCAACAGCACCGCCCCCGACAGCTACGAAAAGCTGATCGACACGCTGCTGGCCAGCCCGCGGTACGGCGAGCGGTGGGGTCGGCACCTGCTCGACGTGTGGCGGTACTCCGACTGGTACGGCTACGGCGGCGAACTGAGGAACAGCCAGAAGCACATCTGGCGGTGGCGGGACTGGGTGGTGGAGAACCTGAACGCGAACACGAAGTACGACCGTCTGATTACGGAGATGCTGGCGGCCGACGAGACCGGCGGCGACGTGCGGGCGACCGGCTACCTGGCCCGCAGCTACTACAAGTTCAACCGCAACGTGTGGCTGGACGACATCGTCGAGCACACCGGCAAGGCGTTTCTGGGTGTGACGTTCAACTGCGCCAAGTGCCACGACCACATGTACGACCCCATCGCCCAGGAGGAGTACTACCGCCTGCGGGCGGTCTTCGAGCCGCACCAACTGCGCACCGACCCGGTGCCCGGTCAGCCCGACCTGGAGAAGGGCGGCACCGCCCGGGTGTACGACGCCAACCCGAAGGCGGTGACGTACCTGTTCGAGCGGGGGAACGAGAAGAACCCGAAGAGTGACAAGCCGTTGTCACCGGGCGTGCCGGCGGCCTTCGGGCCGAAGGGGTTTTCGCCGACGGAGGTCACGCTTTCGCCGGACGCGGCCCACCCGACGCTGCGGCCGGAGGTGCAGAAGACGCTGATCGAGGCGGCCGCGGTGCAGATCAAACAGTTCAAGGCCGAACCGCGGAACAAGGTGGCGGTGGTGCAACTCCAAGCGGTGAAGGCGAAGTTGGCGGCGGACGCGGCACGGTACGGCAAGCCGGTCAACCCGAAGGCGGCAGAGTTGATCCGCCACGCCGTCGCCCTTCACCTGGAAACCGCCGCCCTCGCCGCCGAAGCCGACCTCGCCGAAGCGGAGGAGGCGGTCGCCGCGTTGAAGGACGCCAAGCAGATCGAGGCCCAGAAGAAGAAGGTCGCCGACCTGACGCCGAAGGTGGCGGCTGCCCGCAAGGCGTGCGAAAGCCCACCCGCGGATTACCCGCCGCTGCTGCCGAGTTACCCCGAGACGAGTACCGGCCGGCGGGCGGCGCTCGCCACCTGGGTTACTTCGAAGGACAACCCGCTCACCGCCCGCGTGTTCGTGAACCACCTGTGGTTGCGGCACTTCGGCCAGCCGCTCGTGCCCACCGTGTTCGAGTTCGGCAAGAACGGCCGCCCGCCGACCCACCCAGCGCTGCTCGACTGGCTGGCGGTCGAGTTCATGAAGTCCGATTGGGACGTGAAGGCGTTGCACAAGCGGATGCTCACCAGCAAGGCGTACCGCATGGCCAGCAGCTTCACCGGCCCGGCGGCGGACGCGAACCGCAAGGCCGACCCGGACAACCTGCTGGTGTGGCGGATGAACCCGCGCCCACTGGAAGCCGAGGCGGTGCGTGACAGCCTGTTGTCAGTGAGCGGACTGTTGGACGCGACCGTCGGCGGGCCGGAACTGGATCACAACGACGACGCCCCGAAGCTGCGGCGGAGCATCTACTACCGCCACGCCCCGGAGAAGTCGAACCTGTTCCTGAACACGTTCGACGGCCCCAGCCCGACCGAGTGCTACCGGCGGTCGAACACCGTCGTGCCGCAACAGGCGTTGGCACTGGTGAACAGCAAGGTGTCGGCCCGTGCCGCCGAAGCACTGGCGAAAGAGATCACGGCGAAGGAGCCGGCGGCGGTGGTGGGCGAGTCCTTCCGCCGCGTGCTGTTGCGTTCGCCGACCGACCAGGAAGCGAAGTTGTGCGTGGAGTTCTTGGCCAAGAACACGCCCGCGGCGCTGGTGCAGGTGCTGTTCAACCACGCCGATTTCACAACCATTCGGTGATCTGGCGTGCGCCCCCGTCAGGGGGCTGATTCGGCTGGTTCTTACCCCAATGAATCAGCCCCCTGACGGGGGCCGCTCGCCAAGAGGCTTCCCCATGTTCACCCGCCGTCACTTCCTCGCGTCCGGCCTCGGCGGCATCGCCCTGGCATCGCTCCTCCACCGCGACGGCGTGCGGGCGGCCGACCCGGACGACAAAGACTGGGCCGCGCCCGACGGCAAGCCGCACTTCGCCCCCAAGATCAAGCGGGTCATCTGGCTGTTCATGGTCGGCGGCACGTCGCACATGGAGGCGTTCGACCCGAAGCCCGAGTTGAACAAGTTCGACGGCAAGACCATCGCCGAGTCGCCGCACAAGGCGGTCCTCGACTCGCCACACCTGAAGAAGAACCTGCGCGAGTTCGTGCCGGGTCTTCACAAGGTGCAGCCGAAACTGATGAAGATGCAGACCGGCTTCAAGAAGTACGGCAAGAGCGGGCTGGAAGCGAGCGACTGGTGGCCGCACGTCGGCGGCATGGCCGACGAGTTGGCCGTCGTTCGGAGCATGTGGACGACCGACAACGACCACGGCGCACAGTTGCAGTTCCACACCGGCCGGCACGCGCTCGAAGGCCCCTTCCCCACCATCGGTTCGTGGATCCGCTACGGGCTGGGTTCGCTGAACGACGCGCTGCCGAGCTTCGTCGTGCTGGGCGCCCCGCTCGCGGACTGCTGCGGCGGGCAGGCCGGGCACGGCAGCAACTACCTCGGGCCGGAGTTCGCCGGAGTGCCCCTGAAGGTGGACCCGAAGAACCCGCTACCGTTCCTTCCGGGCAAGGATCAGAGCGCGGAGAAGCAGCGGGCGCAGTTCGACCTGATCGGGCAGTTGAACGGACTGGCCGCCGAGCGGACGCCCGACGACCCGAACATCCGCGCGAAGCTGAAGAGCTACGAGCTGGCGTTCAAGATGCAGACGGCCGTGCCGGAGGTGATGAAGCTGGACAGCGAAAGTGACGAGGTGCAGAAGCTGTACGGGCTGAACGAGCCGGACACGAAAGAGTTCGGCAAGCTGTGCCTGGCCGCCCGACGGATGGCCGAGCAGGGCGTGCGGTTCATCCAGATCTTCCACGGCAGCAACGGCGGGGCGGGGGCGTGGGACGCGCACTCCGACCTGCTCAAGAGTCATCCGGGGTTGTGCAAGCAGGTGGACAAGCCGATTGCGGGGCTGCTCGCAGATTTGAAGCGCACCGGGATGCTCGACGACACCCTCGTGGTGTGGGGGTCGGAGTTCGGCCGCACGCCGGGGGCGGAAGGGAGCGGCGGGCGGGATCACCACCCATATGGGTTCAGTGTGTGGCTGGCCGGCGGCGGGGTGAAGAAGGGTGTGGTTCACGGGGCGACGGACGAACTCGGCTTCCACGCCGTCGAAGACCGGCACTACGTCACCGACCTGCACGCCACCGTGCTGCACCTGCTCGGGTTGGACGCGAAGAAGCTGGCGTTGCCAGGGAGAAAGCGGCTGGAGGTGGACTTCGGCAAACCGATGAAGGCAGTGTTGAGTTGAAAAGGAGTGGCCCGCAGATGACGCAGAACAGACGCAGATGAAGGCAGGATTGAAGACAGAATTTTCGAGACTTCTCGCTGGACGCGACAGCTTCACCCCGACTGCATCCCAGCTTTCGGTGCGGCGTGCTTTCGGCCTCGGCCTTCGTCGCCCTGTTCTTCGGCGATCCGTCGGAGGTGCCACCGTTGCACGGCCAGGATGAC
>JANNDF010000552.1:0-1231 GCA_031387445.1 Planctomycetia bacterium | reverse complement strand
CACTGGAGGCTGACCAACTCGGGCCAGAGGTAACACCCCACAACGACGCCCACGGGCGGGTGATTGGCGACAGCCGGTTTTCCCCTTCAACGACAGTCCCATTTCCCGCCGTGTGACCCCCCGATCGCCGGTGTGGCTACGCTGACCGACCCCGGGGTTCGAGGGTTCGGCATGCGTGTCACGGATCAACAGGTTCGCGCCTTGCGGCGACTGGACGCGCGGGGCACGCCCCGCGTGGTCGCCGCCCTCCGGTCCGGGATGGATCCCAAGACCGCACGCAAGTACCGCCGGCTCGCCCGGCTCCCCAGCGAGGCACGGATGCCGCATCCCCGACGCACCCACCCGGACCCGTTCGACGCCGTCTGGACCGGTGTCGTCGAGCGACTGGTCCTCAACCCGGGGCTGGAGGCGTTGACCCTCTTCCAGCACCTCCAACGCGAGCACCCCGGGCGGTTCCCCGACGGACAACTCCGCACCTTCCAGCGGCGGGTCAAGACGTGGCGGGCCTCCCACGGTCCGGCGAAGGAAGTGTTCTTCGCCCAGGTGCACACCCCCGGCCGGCTGTGCGCCTCCGACTTCACGCACATGACCAAACTCGGGGTGACCATCGCCGGCCAGCCGTTCGATCACCTGATCTACCACTTCGTCCTGACCGACTCGAACTGGGAGACCGGCACGGTGTGCTTCGCCGAGTCGTTCGAGACGCTCGCCGAGGGGTTGCAGAACGCCCTGGCGGAACTGGGCGGGGTGCCCGCGGTTCACCGCACCGACCGGCTCACCGCGGCCATCCCGCCGGGCACGATCGGGGCGGAGTTCACCCGGCGGTATCGGGCGTTGCTCTCGCATTACGGCCTCGAAGGGGAAGCGATCCAGGCCGGGCACGGCAACGAGAACGGCGACATCGAGCAGCGGCACCACCGGTTCAAGCGAGCACTCGACCAGCAGTTGATGCTCCGCGCCAGCCGGGACTTCACGAGCCGGGCGAGCTACGAGTCGTTCCTCCGCGAGTTGTTCCAGCAACTGAACGCGAACCGGCGTGTGAAGCTGGCCGAGGAGGTGAAGCACCTGCGGGCGTTGCCGGGGAGCCGGTTCGAGTCCGCGGGTCGCGTGCAGGTGAAGGTGTCGGCGGGGAGCACGGTTCGCGTGCACGAGAACACGTACTCGGTGTCGAGCCGGCTGATCGGCGAGCGGGTCGAGGTGCGTCTGCACGCCGAGCACGTGGAGGTGTGGT
>JANNDF010000544.1:0-2696 GCA_031387445.1 Planctomycetia bacterium | reverse complement strand
CCGAAGCAGGTCGAAAGACACAGAACTCTCGCTTTCTCTGTGTCTCTGTGGTTAATCTGGTCTTCCTTCTCTCGTGCCCTCATGTGCCCTCGGCGGTGAAATCTTCTTACCGCAACGGAATCCTCTCGTCCCAGGTGAAATCATGTCCGGCGCGAGCTTTTTCCCCGCCATTTCACCGCCGACGGTTGTGCCTAGCAACATTTCTGCTCCTACATTCGATTCGAACACCGACACCCGCCGTGTCGCCCGAGACCTGGAAGCCACCTTCCTGACGATGCTGCTGAAGGAAATGCGGCAGACGCTCGAGCCGGACGGCGGGCTGTTCCCCGGCGACTCCGGCGACGTACAGGGCGGGCTGTTCGACCTGTACTTGGGCCAGCACATGGCCGCCTCCGGCGGGTTCGGACTGGCTGCCGCCCTTGAACGACAACTGCGGACCCCTTCTAATGCCGACCACCGACCCCCGCCCGCTGGCGGAACAGTTGCTGGAACAACTGGCCGGTGAAGAGGAGTTGCTGCGACAGGCCCGCGAGTGCGTGATGGGCTTGTACACCAGCCTCCGCAAAGGGGATATGCCGGCGGTCCACGCCGCCCTGCCGCGGAACGAGTCGCTCGCCGGCCGTTTGGTGTCCGTCGCCGAGCAGCGACAGGCCGCCGCCGCCCGCGTGGCCACCGCCCTCGGGTTGTCCGCCGACGCCAGCCTGCACCAGATCGCCGCCGCCGCCCCCGACCCGTTCGGCCCGCAACTGCTCGCCGCCCGCACCACCATGCGTGCGCTGGCCATCCAGGTCGATCAGTTTCGCACGGCGAACGCAAATCTGATCGACCGCCTTCGATCCTTCTTCCAAGACGTACTGTCCGGGCTGACCACCCCCGACGCCCCCGCCCGCTACGGGCCGACCGGCAACCGCCTGACCGTCCACGCCGTCTCCGCCACCGTCGTCAGCGGGTGATCCCTCCATGTCCTCCTTCCCGATTGGCATTTCGGCCCTGACCGTCGGCCGCCGCGGGATGGACCTGGCCGGCCAGAACATTGCCAACGCCAGCACCCCCGGTTACCGCCGCCAGGCGATCAACGCCTCCGCCCGCGCCGCCAACAACGTCGGCCTCGGCGTCGAAGTCACCCGCCTCACCCGGTACGAAGCTCCGGCCCTCCGCGCCGCCATCCTGACGAGCAACGCGGAGGAGGCGTCCGCCGCCCTCCGCCTGGACACCCGCCGGCAGATCGAAACCGCCCTCGGCACCGGCGAGGGGACCATCGGCGGCAAGCTGGAATCCCTCTTCAACAGTGTCGAACGGCTCACCTCCCGCCCGGCCGACGCCGCCGCCCGCCGCGAACTGTTGGCCAACGCCTCCGACCTGACCGGCCAGTTCGCCGCCGTCGCCGGCGACATCGACCGCCTGAAGTTCGACCTCGGCCGGCAGACCACCCAGACGGTGGACGAGGTGAACTCGCTCACCACCCGCATCGCCGACATGAACGGCCGCATCTACAAGATCGAGGTGAGTGGCGAGCAGGCGAACGAGTTGAAGGACCAGCGGGACCAACTGGTGGACGACCTGTCGAAGAAGGTGGACTTCCGCGCCGTCAACATGGAATACGGGGTCGTCAACCTGATCGGCTCGGAAACCGCCCTGGTGGTCAGCACCACCGCCACCAAGTTCGCCGTGACGGGCAACGGCAGCGGCGGGTTGGACGTGACCGTGAGCGGGCAGGCGCAGCCGGTGCGGTTCGCCGGCGGTTCGCTCGGCGGGCTGCTCCGCGAGTTCAACACCGACATCCCGGCCACCCGCGCCCGGCTGGACGCGCTGGCGAACACCACCGCCGCCGGGTTCGACAAACTGCAAGCCACCGGCCTCGGGCTGGACGGTCCGATCGCCAGTTCGGTCGGCTCTCGCCCGGTGGCCGACCCGACGCAGCCGCTCGCCTCACAGGGCATGGCCATCCCGCTGACGGCCGGCACGCTGACGGTCAGCATGACCAACCTGGGCAGCCAGGCCCGCACGTCCGCCGCCATTAGCATCGACCCGAACACGATGAGCCTGAACGACGTGGCCGCGGCCATCACCGCCGGCACCGGCGGGCAGGTGCAAGCCACCGTCGACACCCCGCAGAACGTGCTCCGGCTGACCGCCCAATCGGGGTACGCGTTCGACTTCGCCGGCCGCCCGGACAGCCCGCCCGCCGCGGTCTTCGCCACCCCAACCGTGGCCGACCCGGATTCGGCCAACGTGCTCGCCGGACTGGGCGTGAACGGCATGTTCGAAGGGCAGGGGGCGGGCAACCTGAAGGTGCGGTCGGGGCTGGCCGCCGACCCGAACCTGCTGGCCGCGTCTCGCACCGGGCGGAGCGGCGACGGCACCAACCTGGAGCAGATGGCGGCGGTGCGGGATCAGGCGGTCCTCGGCGGGCGGACGCTGTCCGGCGAGTACTCCGACCTGGCGTCGAGCGTGGGGGTGATGATCAACTCGCTGGACGCCGAGCAGACCTCGCGGTCGGGCATTTTGTCGAACCTGAACGCCCAGGAGCAGGGCGTGGTGGGCGTGGACGTGAATGAAGAGTTGGTGAAGCTGATGGACTACCAGCGGATGGTCGAAGGGGCGTCGCGGTTCATCTCGTCGGTGAACGAGGCGCTCGATTCCATCATCCAGATGACGCGGTAGCGAGGGTGGTATCGGCGAACCCCGACCGCAAG
>JANNDF010000509.1:0-2567 GCA_031387445.1 Planctomycetia bacterium | reverse complement strand
GGTCTGGGGGTTGTGGTTATTCAAACAAAATAACGTTTGTTCCTGTCCCGCCCCCGGGTCCCCCAATTCCGCACTCGGATCACTCCGCGTCTTCCGTGACCGCCGACTCCGAGTCGGTCTTCTCGTACTCGCTCATCTTCTTGTGCAGGGTGTTGCGGTTGATGCCGAGCAGCAGGGCGGCGTTGATCTGCTTCCGCCCGCACTGCCGCATGGCCTGCTCGATCAGTTCCCGCTCCACCCCGCCGACGACGAACTCGTGCAGCTTCACCCCGGCCGGCAGCGGGTGCGTCATGCCCGCCCGCACCAGCGCCCGCAACAGGGTGGCGTAATCGACCGGCCCCCCTGCCCCGCCCCCCCTCGCCCCGCGCAGGCTCACCCGCGGCCGCTCGGTGTGCAGGTACTCCACCCGCAGCGGGCCGTCGCCGCTCAGCACCACCAGACGCTCGATGGCGTTCTCCAGCTCGCGGACGTTTCCCGGCCAGTCGTGCGCGACCAGTGCCGACTGCACCTCCGCGGACAACTCCGTGGCCGCCCGCCGGTTCGCCTCGGCGTACCGCCTCAAGAAGAACCGCGCCAGCAGCGGGATGTCGTCCGGCCGCTCGCGGAGGGGCGGCAGCACCACCGGCACCACGTTCAGCCGGTAGTACAGGTCCTCACGGAAATCGCCCCGCTCCACCAACTCTTCCAGTGTGGCGTTCGTTGCCGCAATCACCCGCACGTCCACGCGGATGGTGCGGCTCTCGCCCACCCGCTCGAATTCCCGCTCTTGCAGCACCCGTAGCAGCTTCACCTGAAGCTTCGGCGACATGCTGTTGATCTCGTCCAGGAACAGCGTGCCGCCGTGCGCCGCCTCGAACCGCCCGGCCTTGTTCTCGATGGCCCCGGTGAACGCCCCCTTCACATGCCCGAACAGTTCGCTTTCCAGCAGCGTTTCCGGCAGCGCCCCGCAGTTCACGCGGATGTACGGGCCGTCGAACCGCCCGCTCAGCTTGTGCAGCGCTTTGGCGATGACCTCTTTGCCGGTGCCCGTTTCGCCCACCAGCAGTACGGTGGCGTGAGCGGGCGCGACGAGTTTGACCATCCGGTAAACGGACTGCATCGCCGCGGAGACGCCCACGATTTCGGGCAGTGGCGGCGGAATATGCTCAGTTTTTGACATTCGCGGCGGCTGTCCTGGGAGAGGAAGCCGGGGGACACCGACACACAACCTGTGAGAGTCAGATCAGTATACCGAGTGTGCGCGAAGATGCTACAGGAATGCCGCGAGAAAGGGCAGGCAGCCCTGCCAACTGCCGGAGCGACCAACGCCTCGCGGCGGTGACAGGGCATCTGCCAGGTTGAACCCACTCTCTACTCACGGGAGGGGGCCGGGGGGTGAGGTTTGCCCGACCCGCCCTTCACCACCTTCGATACCACGAACCCGAGCAGCACGGCCGCCAGCAGTGCGATGGTGCCGAACAGCCACGGCCACGGGTCGTACTCCTCCCACACGATGTTTGGCGGGCGCTCGACGTTCGACTGGTCGGCGGCTTTGGTCAGGTACAACTCGTCGGTGCCCGGTCGCGGGGAGGCGGAGTCGAGGAACTCCGTCAGGTGCCACTCGCGGGTGCCCACGCTCGCCGGCAGTTTGCCCTTGTCCGCCACCGCCGCCATCCGATCGGCCGGCACCTTGTTCGACCACTCGGTGTGCGCCGCCCACGCCTTCGCCTCGTCGCCGTCGCCGATACCCCCGCTCACCCGCTCGTCGCTCAGCACGAACAGCTTCAGCGCCCGTGCCCCCTTCGCACCCTGCATGTCGGCCGGTTCGCGGTACGGGTAGAACGGCCGCTCGGTCGGGAAGCTGATCCGCACGGCCGTGCTGGTGAGGGCGAGCGTGTTCCCGCCGGCTGCCGGCGAGTCGGCCGCGATCTTGAACGCCGTGATGTACCACCCACCCTTCGTGTACGCCTCGAACCACGTGTCGAGCGCCGGGCGGCTGTCGTACCCGTTGGCCGTCAGCCAGTCGCGGAGGGACTTCGGCTCGGTCGCTTGCAGCACCACCGCGTCGTAGTCGCCCACCCGCTTCTGCTCCACCACGTTCACAGCGGGCTTCGCGTGGTCGGCCCCGCCCGGTTTGATGGCCGACCCGACCTGCGAGAACACCATGTTGGAACTGCACCCGAAGTCGAGTTCCTTCGCCCGCTTCTGCACCACCGTCCGCCGCTTGGTGATGTCGGTCAGTTCGCCGAACACCTCGGCCGACGCTTCCGCCAACTCCGGCTTCGTCGGCGTCGGCACCATGAACCCGAATTCGGCGGAGGTGGACTGGAAGCTGGCCGTGCGGATGAAGTGTTCCGTCTTCGTCGCGGCGTCGTAGACGATGAGCGCCGACTCACTGCTGATGGTGGTGGTGCCGTCGCGGGGGGGCAAGACGGCACACCCGGTCGCCGGGCGGGGGCACGCGGCCAGCACGCCGGCGAGCAACAGCGGGACAGCGACGGCAAAGTGAACGGGCCGCATGGGGTGGCTCCGAGCGCGTTTCGGATCATCGCCGCGAGCTTGCGAGCGTCTTGCGATTCACGCTCGCA
>JANNDF010000490.1:0-1768 GCA_031387445.1 Planctomycetia bacterium | reverse complement strand
GGGCCAACCACCTCACCGAGACACAAACAGCGAATCGTTGGCCGTCACCTCTCGGTCGTCCGCTACGGCGGTTGGCCCCTCGCTCGCGCGTCGGGCTAACAAATCATCACCACTCTCCCGGTACCTCGCCACCGGCTCGCGTGCCGGCCGCCTGCCACGCGGCCGGCGCTATCGTCTGTCGCACGAACCGCACCCCGCCGTCGGCCACCGCCGCGTTCATGCCACCCGTGTGCCGGCTGCCGTAGCCGCTCCAGCGGTCCCACGCCTGCGGGCCGAGCGTCGCCCACGGCACCGGCGGCGGCGGAATGGGCGGCAGCGGGGGCGGCGGTTGCGGCGGGGGCACATACGGGCCGGGGTGCCCGTACCCGACCGGGCGAAACGTGGCCAGCAGCAATCCGGCCCCGGCGTTCGGCCCGGTGGTGTTCGCCCACCCGGCGAACGACGTAATGCTCACGAACGGCGGGCTGGGAGTCGGCGGGTCGAGCGGGGCGTTCAGGAACGAATCCAGGTTCCCGTCGCCGATGATCCGCTCGCCGAACAGCAGCGTGTTCGACGTGCCGTCGGTGATGTCGAGCAACCGCACCGGGTTGCGGTAGCCGAACACGCCGTCGTTCGTCGCCCGGCTTGGCGGGAAGCTGACACTGCCGCCGTTCGCCCCGTAGGTACTCGCCCCGAGTTGCGTGCTGCCGAACGTGAGCGGATTCGACGGCACCTGCTGCGACGGACAGAGGAACGTGTTGATCGTCGCCGACGCCGGGGTACCGGTCCCGCCGAAGTTGGCCGAGTAGTTGCCGTAGTTCCACCGCGAATGCACGTTCCCCTGCTCGATGTACGGCAGCAACTCGACGAACACGCTCGTCTGCCGACCGTCCGCCGCCGACTGACCCATGCCGACCGGCAGGCGGCCGTCGTTCGTCCCCTCGTAGTTGTGGACCGCGAGGGCGAGTTGCTTCAGGTTGTTGCTGCAACTCATGCGGGCGGCGGCCTCACGCACCTTCTGCACGGCCGGCAACAGCAGGCCGATCAAGATGGCGATGATGGCGATGACCACCAGCAGTTCGATGAGCGTGAACCCACGGCGACGGCGGGGATGAATCACGGCACCTCTCCGGGGCGTGGAACAAGTAACTATTGTCGCGGACGCCGGCCCACTCGAAAAGTGAGAACTGAGGTGAACCGTCCGTCCCCGACGACTTCCGCTCATCCGCCGGAAGATCGTGTGCCGAATGTAGGAGTTGGGGCGGTGTTCGTGTTCCGGAGGTGTGCCCGTGTCGCGTTTCGGCCTCGGCTGGCAGGTGCCCTCCGCGCTCGCCGGGCTGGCGCTCGGTGGGCTGCTCGTATTCTTTGGCTGTGCCCGCACCCCGCCGGCCGCCACCGCCCGCGTGAGTGGCGTGGTGACGTTCGAGGGGCGGCCGCTCGCCGGCGGCGTGGTGGTGTTCGTGCCTGACGCCGACCGCACCGCCGGCGGGAAGATGCTGACCGCCACCACCGACGCGAGCGGCCGGTTCGTGCTCGCCGACGGTGCCGCGGTGGTGGCGCCGGGCTGGTACAAGGTGGCGATTGCCGACCCGCCCGGCGGGGAGTGGGCGTACGTGTTCCCGGCCGAGCTACGGCGGCCGGATCGCTCCGGCCTCGAACGCGAGGTGAAAGTCGGCCACGATCACCAGTTCGAGTTCGTGATCGAGTTGACGAGATAAGGGCGAACCCCGGCAGTCACGCCGGGGGTGCTTTGTCGGTGAAGCACCCCCGCCATGACTGCCGGGGTTCG
>JANNDF010000902.1:0-2710 GCA_031387445.1 Planctomycetia bacterium | reverse complement strand
AGAGAGTTCGGAAGAAATCACCTCTGCCTTCCTCTCGTGCCCTCATGTGCCCTCGGCGGTGAATCGTTTCTTGAGTACCACTCATGGCGACTTTGGTTCAGGCGGTGAGGCTGGCGCTTCACTACGGCGAGAAGCACCTGGGCGTGACCGACGTGTTCGGCGAGGACGTCGGCCCGCCGCTCGGCGGGGTGTTCACCGCCACGCAGGGGCTGAAAACCGCCTGGAACACCCCACTCGACGAGCGGGGCATCCTGGGCACGGCGATGGGCATTGCGTACGCCGGCGGGCGGCCGGTGTGCGAGATCCAGTTCTGCGACTACGCCTTCAACAGCATCGACCTGATGAAGGTGGCCGGCAACCAGCGGTGGTGCAGTGGCGGGCAGTTCCCGATGCCGGTGGTGGTGATGACGCCGAACGGGGCGGGCATCCGCGGCAGCGTGTACCACTCGCACAGCTTCGAGAGCTGGGCCTCGCGGCTGGCCGGGTGGAAGGTGGTGATGCCGAGCAACCCGCTCGACGCCTACGGCCTGATGCTGTCCGCCATTGCCGATCCGAACCCGGTGCTGGTGCTGCTGCCCAAAGCCCTCATGCGGGTGAAGGGGGACCGGCCGCTGCCCGGCGAGCCGGCCGACGCCGACGAACTGTCCCGCCGCATCGACGCCCCCATCGGCGACCGCACCCACTGGCACCCCGACTGGCCGGACGTGAAGGAGTATTTCGTGCCGCTCGGCAAGGGCGAGCGGGTGCGGGAGGGGGACTCGGCGACCGTCGTCACCTGGGGCCGGCTGGTGCCGGAGTGCGCGAAGGCGGCCGACGACCTGGCCCGCGAACTCGGGTACACCTTCGACGTGATCGACCTGCGGAGCATCTTCCCGTACGACTGGGACCTGATCTCGCGGAGCGTGGAGAAGACCGGGCGGGTGCTGGTGGCCAACGAGGACTCCGAGGTGACGAACTTCGGCGAGCACCTGCTGCGGCGGGTGGTGGACGAGCACTTCTACGACCTGCTGGTGCGGCCCCGCACCCTGATGGGCAAGCACGTGCCCGGCATCGGCATGCAGGAGACGTACGAGGGCAACTCGGTGCCCCAGTACCCGGACGTGGTCGGCGCGATGCGGGAGGTCGCCGCCGACGCGGCGTGAGTCCCCCACCTCACACCATCACCCGCAGGTCGCCGTTCCGCTTGGTCAGCCCAGTCTTGTCGAGGAACTCGCACAGCGGCACGGCGTACTTGCGGGTGGAGCCGAGCAGGTCGCGGATGTCGGCGACGGTTAACCCTGGCACCTCGGCCAGCTTGTCCGTCACCCGCTTCCGCATGTCGGCGTCGGCGTCGGCGTGCAGGTAGATCTCGTCCGTCACCCGCACCAGGAAGCCCTCCGCGCACGCCACCTCGAAGATGTCCCGCAGGGTGGTCGCGTTCCCCTGCACCTGGTTCAAGTACGACGACGCCTCCGGCGGCTGGAAGGCCGCCTTCTTGTGATCGTCCACGATCTTGTCTTTCAGCTTCCGCTGGGCGGCCGACAGCTTCGGCTTGAAGTCGGCGCGGGCGATCCGCCGGGCGTCGCCCACCAGCTTCTTCTCTTTGACGAGCCGGTCGATGACGGCGTTCAGAAGCGGTTCGTCGCCGACGTAGTCCAGCCGGGCGACCGCTCTCGCCCGCTCGTGGGTGGTCATGAGCGGGAACTCGGCGTGGAGCGCCCCGACCACCGCCAGCAGCCGTTCGCCCAGTTCGGTCACGCGATCCGTGTGAACGAGCAGCTTGCGGTGCGGCAGGGTCAGTTCGGCGACGGAGCCGGCGGACCGCAGGGCGGGCACCACCGCATCGATCTGATCCGGCGCAATCCCGGCGTCGCGGGTCAGGTCACTCGCCTGGAAGCCCGAGAAGCCGGCGAACCACGCCACCGCCACCGCCCGGACGGCGGCGTCTTCGCTCCACAACTGTTCCACCCGTTCGAGGTGTTCGAGGTGCCGCCGACGGAGTTTCACCGCACACGGCTGGAGCACCTGCCCGCCGCCGATGGTGTGCTCGGCCGACGAGTCCCGCAGCACGAACGGCTGGCCCCACACCACCGTGACGGGCGATTCGAGGAACAGTTGGGCCATCCCCCACTGGCCGGGTTCGATGGCGTCGGCGTCGAGCAGCGACACCGTCACCATCACCTCGGCGGTGCCCACGTGCAGGCGGCAGGGCAGGCGGTGCTTGATCGGCTTGCGGTGGGCGGCGAGCGTGTGCAGCCGCACGGTCAGCACCTTGCACGGGGCGAGGTAGCCGGGGGTGGCCAGTTCCTGCCCGCGGCGGACGGCGTCGTGCGGCACGCCGGCCAGGTTGATCCCGCCCCGCTGCCCGCGGTGCAGTTCGTCCGTCGGCTTGCCGTGGCTGGTCAGGCTCCGCACGCGGATCGTTTCGACCGCCCCGTCGCCCTTGTGCCAGTCCAGTTCGTTGCCCACCCGGATGCTCCCGCCGACGATGGAGCCGGTGACCACCGTGCCGTGCCCTTGCACGGTGAACGAGCGGTCGATGGGCAGGCGGAAGGGGGTTTGGGTTAGCCGCGAGCCACCGGCGAGCGCGTCCGACTCTCCCGCGCGCGCCGGTGGGGCGCGGCAAACCCCAACCCCCATCCGCCAGCCCCACGACCGCTCGGTAACCGGGCAAGGGCACGGCACGGGGGTCACCGGCTCCATCGTCGGCGGGAGCAAACGGGGGGGCAAC
>JANNDF010000401.1:0-6276 GCA_031387445.1 Planctomycetia bacterium | reverse complement strand
CGCTCGTCTTCGCCTCGCGGCAAACCGCACCAGCACTCATCACTTCCCGCCGATCTTCACGTCCACCGGGTCGGCCCAGAACTTGTGCTCCGCCCCGTAGTACAGGTAGACCCGACTGGCCGGCCCGCGGTACTCGCCCGGCACGTCGGCGATCAGGTCCACGCCGAACTCGACCGTCTCCTTGTCGCCCAGGCCGTGCCAGTAGAACACCAGTTCGCGGCCCCGCTTCTCCCAGTAGCTGACCGTCGCCCGCTTGCCCTCCGGCTTGTCGGTGAGCAGCTTCAGTTGCTTCATGTCTTCCGGCACCTTCAGCCCGGCCGGGATGCCGACGATCGCCGTCACCATGCCGTTCTGCGTGCCCTTCAGGTTCTGCACGCTCACGTTCAGCCGCACCGTGTCGCCCTCGGCCGCCTCGGCCTTGTTCAGCTTGGTGGTCAGCTTGAGCGGGCAGTCGGGCGAGCTGTTCGGTCGCCGCGTGCGGCACTCCCAGCTCACCGTACACGGGTAGGCCTGCTTGGCGTCGGTGGTCACGTCGATGCTCAGCTTGCCGTCCTTGAGCAACTTCTCGGGGTCGGCGATCTCGACCACGATCGGCCCGGCCTGCTTGCTGCTGAACGCCTTCTCACCCACCTTCGCCCCGCCGACCAGCACGGTGACGGTGCCGTCCTCGGCCGGCCGCTTGTTGTTGCGGGCGAACTCGATGAGCGCCTTGAGCGCCAGGATGGTGCTCTGCGTGCTGCCGAAGTCGCCGCCGCCGCTCCGCTGGCTGCCGATCCAGCGGCACGCCGAGTCCACGTTCGGGCGGTACTGGCCGGCCTCGTTCGCCTTCAGCCACCCGAGCACGGCCAATGAGGTCGATTCGATCAGCAGCGCCTGACCGGTGCTGTTGGTCACACTGGCGGTGGCACCGGGCAGCTTGCCGTCTTTGTCTTGCTGCTTGGCCAGGGCGGTCAGCAGCTTCTCGCCCCCCTTGCGGTCGCCGCGGTTCATCAGGGCGTTCGCCACCAGCCCGACGAAGTACGGGTCTTTCGCCCGGTCGCCGTCGGCCATCTTCACCAGCGCTTCCACTTCCTTCGTCAGGTCGGACTTCACGTCGGCCGTCCGCTCGGCTTCGGTGATGGCCCACACGATGTACGCGTTGGCGATCTCGGCCGGGGCGTACCCGAAGGTGTCGATGGCACGCGGGTTCTTCTTGAACCCGCCGTTCCCGTCCTTGCTGTCGATCAGGTACCGCTTGGTCCGCTTGAGCATCTCCTGGTCCACCGGGAAGACGCGGCTCATGTCGGTGAACTGCAGGAGGCCGTAGGCGCTGAGCGACTCGTGCGGCGGGGCGGCCCCGCCGAACCACTCGTACCCCTGGCGGCCGTCGGCGGCCGGCTTCTGGCACTCGAAGCTGGTCAGCTTGGCGTACCCGCGGTCGAGCAACTCCTTCGCCCGCTTGCTCACCTCCGGCTTGGCCTGGTTCGTCTCGTTCAGGTAGTCGAGCACCAGGACGTTCGGGTAGTTGGTGGTGCTGGTCTGCTCGAAACAGCCGTTCGGCTCGCGGAGCAGCCCTTCCAGCCCGGCCTGCACCTCGCTGAGCGTGTTCGGGTAGACCGTCACCTTCATCTTGAGCGTGCCGGGGATGACCTGCTGCGGCACGTTCAGTGGGGCGTTCAGCTTCGATTCGAGCACGTCGGAGGTCTGCCCGCTGGCGGGGAAGCCGTCCGGCACCACCGTCAACTTGCGGGTGATGGAGTCGGTGTCGCTGCCGGCTTTGCCGTCGAGCTTCACGCTCAGCTCGCCTTCCAGCTTGTCGGGCACCAGCCGCACCAGCTTCCGCCCGCCGGCGAGGCCGTTCAACAGTAGTTGCAGCTTGTCGCCGCCTTCCACCTTCAGCCCGTTGGGGATGACGGTCACGTCGGCGGTACGCTTGGCGTCGGTGCCGTTCAGCCCGACGAGCGGCACGTCGAGTTTGTCGGACGAGCCGATCTCTTGCGGCAGTTTCGGGTCGAGCGAGAACGGCTTGCGGACTTCGATGACCCCGCTCACCGCCCCGAGGCGGCCGTCGAGCGAGTGGCCGGCCACCAGCACGCGGTACGGCTTGACGTCGTCACTCAGGGTGAAGCTGACCGTCGCCTTGCCGTCGGCGTTCGTCACCAACACCGGCTGCCACAGGAGGGTTTCGGTGAAGTCTTCGCGGGCGGCGCCTTCGGCCAGCGGTTGCCGGGCGTGGGCGTACTCGCGGACGACCAGCGGCAGGGCCTGCGGCAGGAACTCGGTGAACAGGCCGATCTGCTCCTGGGCCTTCCGCTGCTTCGAAAGCTCGTCTTTGCCCAGCGCGACGTTCAGGTCGGTGTTGCGACGACGGAGGAAGTCGTTGAACTTCAGCCCGCGGGCCTGGGCGAGTTGGTCGCGTTCGAACGCGAACTCGCCTTTCCCGCCCTGGAGAGCGCCGAGGTTCTGGAGGGCGTCCATCTTCGCATCGGCGAACGGCTCACCGGCGAAGAAGCCGGGGCCGGCCGGGCCGCGTCCGGGGCCACCGGGGAACGCGCCGGGGGCCGGGGCACCGGGGAACGCACCGCCACCGCCGAACCCACCGTTCATCCCACCGCCGAACCCGCCACCGCCCGGACGCCCGCCACCGAACCCGCCGCGACCGCCGCCGTCACCGGGGGGGCCACCGACGCCCGGTTTGGCCGGATCGTTCTTGGCAGCCGCCCACGGTTGGCCCAACGGAGCGGGGGGAGGCGGCGCACCGGGGCCGGCTGGCATCGCGGGCGGGTTGAACCGCGGCCCGCCGCCACCGTCCTTCTTCTCACCCTTTTCGGCCTCCTTCCAGTTGCGGTTGCCCATCGCCCGCGGGTCCATCGGCTTCCCATCGGCCATCGCCTTCGGCGCGGGCATGCCGAGCGCTTTGTCGCGGCCCACATCGGCGTCTACGGTCGCATCGTTCAGGTTCGCGTCCTGAACAGTCACCGCCCCGATCCCGTAATCGATTTCGAACTTGGCGTTCGGAAACTTCTGGTCAGCCACTTGGGCGGTTTCCCGCCAGCCGTCGTTATCCCGGCCGGTGACGAGGCCGAACAGCGACACCGCCGTGGCGACGGCGAGCAGACCGAACGCCGTGCCGACGAGCGCTTTACCGGCCGTCGTGCCGCGGAACGCCTTCAGCCCGAGGGCGACGCCCGCCGCCGCCAGCCCGAGCAGCCCGGCCACCACGAAGCCGAGCACCTTCCGGCGTTGCTCCCAGTTCTGGTCGTAGGGCTTCAGCCTCGCGCTGGTGCGGGCCAACTGCCGCAGCTTGGCGTTGTGGTCGGCCTCGGCGGCGGGCACGCCGCTCACCGCCGCCCACAGGTCCGTCTGGGCCTTCGACAGGTCGGTCGCGTCTTCGCCGTTCGCCGCCCGCTGGTCGGCCGCCCGCTTGCTCTTCTCGGCCGTTTCCACGCTCAGCATGGCCGCTTCGAACTTCGGGTAGTGCTCGTTGAACACCGTCCGCATGGCCGGCCGCATGCCGGTGGGCAGGGCGGCGTTCGCCGCCGACACCAGCAGGATGCGGTCGGCCTCTTCCGCCGGCACCGCCTTGCGGAACTCGCTCGGCTGCTGTTCGGCGAACCGCCGCCACCCTTGCGTGCCGAGCAGCAGGTCGAGCGCTTCCGCCGCCTTCGGGTGCCTGGTCAGCAGGAAGTCGGCGTGTTCCAGTTCCTCGCCCTTCTTCACCTCGCCGCTCAGCAGGAAGTGGGTGGGGAGCGTCCGCTCGGTCTTCTCGTCGGCCATCGTGATGACCGACTGGTTGACCACCGCCGCCCACAGAACGGCCGGCTTCGGCTGCTCCTTCTCGTCGCGGCTCTCGACGGTCAGGTCCACCTTCTCGCCGGGCACGAACGCGCCAGTCGCCCCGCCCGTCCGCTTGGCGGCATACGACACCTTCAGCGTTTCGCCGGGGGTGCGGTAGACCAGCCGTTCGGCCAGCGGGGTCAGGTTCTCGCGGCCCGCCTCGCCGTCGGCCGGCAGGTCGAACACGGTCACGCGGGTGACGCCGCCGAGCTTCGTGCCGCTCAGGTCGAGCGACGCTTCGGTCGTCTTGTCGGCATCCAGGGTCAGCTTGGTGTGAGCCACCGACCGCCCGCGGACGTAGGCCCCGACCAGCACGTTCCGCTTCTTGCCGACCGACGTGACGGCCACCTTGATCGGCTCGCCGGGGTGCGTCACGCCGGTGGCGATGTTCAGCACCACGCCGACCTTCTTCGCCTCCGGCAGCGGGTAGCCGCCGTCGGGTTGGAGCAGGCCGAGCGGTTTGGACAGTTTCAGGGAGTACGGCTTGCCAGCTTCGGGGGTGAAGGTGAACACGCCCATGCCCTGGTTGGCGCCGGGGTGGTCGGGGTCGGTGAGGGTCTTCACCGTGCCGACGTCTTTCACCTCAGTCGCACCCAGCATCAGCGTGCCGACCACGTCGGCCGGCTTACCGGTGGTGGTGGTGGCCCGCAGGTAGACGCGGTTCGGCACGCCGGCGATCAGGTCGCCGCCTTCGGGGAAGAACTCGACGGTCAGCCGGCGGCTGGTGAGCGGCACCGGCTTGTTGAACCCTTCGGTAATGCCGCCGACGGTCACGGTCACGCCGAACGACGCCTGCTTGATCTCCTCCACGTCTTTCGGCAGGGTGAACTTGAAGTTGGCGAAGCCTTTGTCGTCGGTGGCGGTGGTGGGCACGTCCAGGGCCACCGCCTTGCCGTCGGCCGAGATCGTCACCGCGGTCAGGGTGGCTTTCGCCGGCTGGCCCTGGTCCTTCACTTCCAGCCGGGCCTGCACCACGTCGCCGGGGCCGTAGCTCTTGCCGTCCCACTCCAGCGTCTTCAGCAACTGCTCGGATGTGTACTGGTTGATGACGAACTTGCGGGTGGCCAACGGCTTGTTCGCGTCGGCGGTCAGCGTCTCGCCACTCCGGGTGGGCACCTCGTAGGCGTTCAGCGTGTACTCGCCGCCGACCAGGTCACCGGGCAGGAGGAAGGCGGACGCCGCGATGCCGCGGATCGGTTTGCCGTCCGGCCCGAGGGTCGCTTCGACCTTCCCTTCGGCCGTCATTTTGCCGGCGCGGGCCAGTCCGGTCACTTGCGAGCCGGGGATGACCTGCCCCGACGGCGCCTTGAGTTCGAACCGCACTTGCAGGTCGCGGTCGGGCGGCAGGAAGCGGGTGCGGTCGAGCGTGAGGGTGCGGAAGTAGAGGGTCTCACCCGGCCGGTACATCGGCTTGTCGGTGGTCAGGAAGGTGGTGAACATCGGTTGGAGCAGCTTCAGGTTCTCGGTCAACTCGGACTTGGCGCCGACCTTGTCGGTGGCGGTCATGCTCAGGAACACGTCGCCGCCGGCGGACACCTTCTGCCACGCGGCGGTGGGCACGGTCAGCTTGTACCCCTCGGCCGGGTTGGGGGTGAACTTCCGGCGGAGCAGTTCGTTCCCCTTGTCGTCCTTCACCACCGCTTCGACGTCGATCGGCTCGGTCACCACCCCGCCGTCGGCGGTCTGCACACGAACGACGTACTCGTTCGGCGCGCCGGGCAGGGCGGTCGCCGGCCCCCGCACGTCGAGCATGAACGGCATCTTGCTCAGTTTTTCCACCTGGGCCTTCTCAGCCGCGATCCACTGAGTCTGAACCTCTTTGAACTCGGTGGCGGCGGCGGCCAGCCGGCTGTCGGCGAGTTTGGTCGCCTCAGCGCGGGCGACTTGCAGGCGGGCCTCTTCGGCCTTCACCCGCTGCTCGCTGGCCACCAGCAGGGCCTTCTGTTCGTCGGCCTTCTTCTCGGCGGCCTTCACGGCGGTCAGGTCGCGGTCCACGTTCGAGCGGTGGGCGGCGTAGCCGACGGTATCGACGGTGGCGAGCAGCGCCCACCCGCCGGCGACCAGCAGCACCGACGCGGCCAGCGCGACCGGCACCCACGCCCACGGTGCGGTCACCCGCTTCGCCGGGGTCGCCTTCGCCTTCTCATCGGCGGCGGTCGGCTGCTGGAAGTTGACGCCGGGGAACGCCGACTTGGCGGCGACGGCGATCAGCCCGCTCGACTTCTTGGCGTGGGCGGCGCAATCCGGGCAGTTAGCCAGGTGGGCCTCGACGGCGATGGCGTCCATCGGGTCGAGCAGGCCGTACATGTAGTCGAGCAGTCGGGAGCGACAGTCGGGGCAAGCGGGCATGGCGGTATCCTTCCCCCCGGCGGGCGGCCGGGGGTGGCAGCCGGCGCGCAACGCCGGCGAGGGGGTCGGTGGTGGTCGGTCGCGGGCCGGGGCGGGTGCGAGTCCGGTTCG
>JANNDF010000899.1:0-11366 GCA_031387445.1 Planctomycetia bacterium | reverse complement strand
TCATTGCGAAGCATTCCCGGGGTGTGCGGGGTGGGAGACCGGGCGATTACGCCGACTGGCCTGGGGGCAGGTAGCGGCGGCCCGGCCGGGCCTTCGACTCGCTGATGACCCGCAGGAACAGCTCCTCCAGCGTGCTGCTCGGGTGCCCGTAGGCGACCACCTTGCCGCCGTGCTTCTCGATCACCGCCTTCAGGTCTTTCTCAAGCGCCGCCGACATCTGCAACCCGCTCGCCTGGAGCATCACCTTCTGCTGGTCCTCCACCAGCTTGTCCACCTTCCCCTGCTCTTGAAGGTCCCCGTTGTACAGGATGGCGATGCGGTCACACACGTCCTGCACGTCGTCCAAGCGGTGCGAACACATGAGGATCGTCTTGCCCTTCGCTTTCAGGCTGAGGATCAGGTCCTTCATCCAGCGGGTGCCCTCGGCGTCGAGGCCGCTCGTCGGCTCGTCCAGAATGATGAAGTCGGGGTCGTTGATGAGCGCTTGCGCCAGCCCGATCCGCTGCCGCATGCCCTTCGAATACTCCCGCAGCGTCCGCTTGCGGTCGTTCTTGAGGCCGACCGTCTCGATCAACTCGTCCGCCCGCTTCCGCCGCACCTCGCCGGGCATGTTGAACAGCCGCCCGTAGAAGTCGAGCGTCTCTTCCGCGTTCAGGAAGCGGTACAGGTAGCTCTCTTCCGGCAGGTAGCCGATCTTCTCGTTCTTCTCCACCTTGGCGGCCGGCTCGCCGAACACGAGGGCGTCGCCGGCAGACGGGAAGAGTAGGCCGAGCAGCAATTTGATGGTGGTGGTCTTGCCCGACCCGTTCGGCCCGAGCAGGCCGAACACTTCACCCTTGTGGATGTTCAGGTCGAGGGCGTTCAGCGCCGTCTTCTTCTTCCGGCCCCAGAAGTCGCGGTAAATCTTGGTCAGGTTGCGCGTTTCGACGACGTTCGCCATGAGCGGGGTCTCGGTCAGCGGTGTCCGGATACCGGGTGTTACGCCGTGGGGGTCGGCTCGGTTCGTCGGCCGTCGGCGAAACTTCGTTCGTAAGAGTCGCCGGCGGGCGTAGTAATGGTAACTACCCGACACGCCCCGGACAGGGCAGCGGGTGGCGGCGTTTCCCCCATTTCAGAGGAGCGGTCATGCGGTTCATGCTCAGTCTGGCGGCGGTGGCATTCGGGATGGCGGCGTTCGCGGCCGAGTACAAGCTGACCGGCGACAGCACCAAGATCGAATGGACGGGCACGAAGAAGGCCGGCAAGCACACCGGCGGGTTCAAGAAGGTGACCGGCACCTGCACGTGCGACGGCGACCCGACCAAGGCCAAGCTGGACGTGACCATCGACACCGACTCCATCACCTCGGACGACGACAAACTGACCACCCACCTGAAGGGGAAAGACTTTTTCGACGTGAAGACCAACCCGACGGCCACGTTCAAGGCGACGAAGATCGAGAAAGACGGCGACAAGTTCAAGATCACCGGCGACTTCACCCTCTGCGGCAAATCGAAGAGCATCACCTTCCCGGCGACCATCACCGAGAAGGACGGCGCCATGTCGCTGACGGCCGAGTTCAAGATCAACCGCACCGACTACGGCATGAGCTACGGCTCGGGCATGATCGACGACGACGTGGCCTTGAAGGTGAGCGTGACCGCGAAGAAGTAAGGCAACCCCTGGCGATTCCAGCCACCCGTTCGCCCGACGCGCGAGCGAGGGCCAAGCCGCCCCTGCGGACGTGACTTGGCTCGCGCGTCGGGCGAACTGCTTCTGGTACCCTCATGCAACTGCCGAACATTCCGCCGGAGATGATCCACGACAAACTGCTGTTCAGCAGCACCCCGCCGGCGGTGGCGACCGCCGTGGTGTTCGCCGTCGGCACGCTTGCCGTGTGGCTGGTGTGCGGCGTGTGGCGGAAGTGGGCGTGGCGGAAGGCGGTGCCGGCGGTGGCGGTGCTCGCCCTTGCCGCCGGACTGATGATCGTTCCGTACCTGAACGCCCGCATCCAGGCGGAGAAGAAGGCCGCCCGCGATGCCGAAAACCCCGAACTCGCCCAGAGCCTGAGCGACACTTACAAGTTCGAGGAGACGTTCCCCGCGGTGCCAGACGGCAAGTGGTGGCACTGGGGGCTGTACGCCGTCGGGCTGGCACTCGTGGTGGAATACGGCGCTCGCCTTCCGGGCGTGCCGGTGCGGGTCGGCCACCTGTTCCGCGGCGTGGCGGCAGGGGTGATCGCGTCGGCGGTGTTGCCTCCGGACTGGCAGAAGGGGGCCGACCGATGGAGCCTTCCGCTCACGGCCGCGGTGATGGCAGTGGTGTGGGGCGTGCTTGATGCCGTCAGCCGGAAGCACCCCGGCGGCACCCTCGCGGCGTGCCTGTCGCTCGTGGCCGGCGGAGCGGCGTGTGTCGCCATTCACGACGGCTCGGCCCGTTTCACCGACTTCGCCACGTTCGTCGCGTCGTCGCTGTTTGTTCTGGCACTCGGCGGATGGATTCTGCGGGCCGATGTTGGCGGCGGGGTGGCGGTGGTGCCGGTCATGACGGTACTGCTGATGGTGCGAGAGGAAGCGCTGCCGACGACTTCGGACGACGTCACGAAGCACGTACCGGTCGCCGCTTACTGGCTCATCGGACTGGCCCCGCTGGTGCTGAGCGTGTTCCTCCTCCCGCGGGTCTCGCAATACGGCATGAAGTGGTATTCGGCGGTGGTGAAGGTGCTGCTGGTGCTGATCCTGGTGGGGATCGCAGTGTACCTGTGCCTGAGCGAAGCGCCCATGAGTTTCGAGAAGCCGGAATGGGAGTGAATAGGGTGGCCCGCTCTCGCCGAGAGCGGGTTTCGATTCCGACTCTCGGAGAGAGTCTGCCACCCTACTTCGCCGCGTCCGCCGCGATCAACTCACTCACCCGCCGGGCGAACGCCGCCGGGTCGGCCACCTTCGACCCTTCGGACACCACCGCCTGATCGAGCAACAGCCGACTGTACACCTCGACCCGCGGGTCGGTGGCGTTCTTCTCGTACACCGTCTTCAGCGCTGCCACGGCCGGGTTGTTCGGGTTCAGTTCCAGCACCCGTTTCGGCCCGCTCGCGTCTTCGCCCCACCGCTGCATCAGGCGTTGCATGTGCGCCGTCATCGCCCCGGCGTCGGCCACCAGCACCGCCGCCGAGTTGGTCAGCCGCGTCGTCAACCGCACGTCGCTCACGTCGGTCAGCAGGTGTTTCATCGCCCCGACGAGCGGCTCGAAACTGGCCTTCACGTCGTCCGGCACGTCGCCGGTGTTCGGCTTCGTGTCGGCACGGTCGGCCTGTTCGAGTTTCTTCCCCTTGTACTCGCCCAGGCCGGAGAGCGCGAACTCGTCGATGGGGTCGGTGCAGAGGAGCACGTCGAACCCCTTCGCCCGGAACGCCTCCAGGTACGGCGAGTGCCGCAACTGCTCGGCCGATTCGCCCGTGAGGAAGTAGATGCTCGACTGCTCGGCCGACATCTTTCCGACGTACTCGCTCAGCGTGGTCGTCTTGCCGGCTTCGGTGTTGGCGGACGCGAACAGGCACAAGTCGGCGATCTTCTCGCGGTTCTCGAAGTCCTTCGTCAGCCCCTCCTTCATCACCGGGCCGAAGTCGGCGAAGAAGCGGGCGTATTCTTCGGGCTTGGTGTTCCGCACCCCGGCCAGCCCGTCGAGCACGTTCTTGACGACCATCTTCTTGATGTTGGCGAGCTGCTTCGTCTGCTGAAGGATCTCCCGCGACACGTTCAGCGGCAGGTCGGCGGCATCGACGACACCCTTGACGAACCGCAGGTACAGCGGAAGCAGTTCTTCGCAGCGGTCCATGATGAGCACCCGCTGCACGTACAGTTTCAGCCCGGCCTTCGGCTCGTCCCAATCGAAGCTGAACGGCTTCTTCGCCGGGATGAACACCAGTGCCTTGAACTCGGTGCCCCCCTCGATGCCGAAGTGCAGCGTCTTCAGCGGCGGGTCCGTGTCGTGCGACACGGTCTGGTAGAACTCCTGGTACTCCTCGTCCGTCACCTCCCGCGGCTGCCGCAGCCAGATCGCCTTGCGGTTGTTCAGCACCTCCTCGGCCACCGTCTTCACGCCGTCCGTTTCCGTCTCGCCGTCCATCACGACGGGGTGTTCAATGAAGTCGGAGAACTTCCGCACCAGCCCGCTCAGCCGGTACTCCTTGAGGTAGTCTTTGGCGTCGTCCTTCAGGTGCAGGGTCACGTCGGTCCCGCGGGTCGCCTTCTCCGCCGGTTCGACGATGAAGCTCCCCTGCCCGTCGGATTCCCACTTCACGCCGTCGCTCGGGCTGCCGGCCGTCCGGGTGAGGACCGTCACTTTGTCGGCCACCATGAACGCCGAGTAGAAGCCCACGCCGAACTGCCCGATCAGCCCCGGCTGGTCCGGCTTGCCCTTCGCCGACGCCACGAACGCCTTCGTGCCGCTCTTCGCCACCGTGCCGAGCAAATCGACCACCTGGTCGCGGCTCATGCCGACGCCGTTGTCCGAGATGGTGAGCGTGCCGGCCGCCGCGCCCGGCGTGATCTTGATCTTCCACTCCTTGTTGCCTTCCAGTTGGTCGTCGTTCTGGAGGGAGTCGAACTTCACCTTGTTGATCGCGTCGGAGGCGTTCGAGATCAGCTCCCGCAGGAAGATGTCCCGGTCCGAGTACAGGCTGTGGGTGATCAGGTGGAGGAGTTCTTTCAGTTCGGCTTTGAATTCGAGCTTTTCGGCGGACATCGCAACGGGTCTCCGAGGGTGTGGAGCTATCTTCCGCCGAACGTGGCGAGCGGCCAGCGTGGGAAGCAGATTCGCCACCGTGTCACACGAGAAGTGCCACAACAAGATCTCACGCAGAGCCGCAGAGGCGCAGAGAGAATCAGGCAGAGGGTGGAGTCGACTTCGCAACACTCGAGCCGGACTTCTCTGCGTCTCCGCGGCTCCGCATGAGACTCTTCTCTCCTGTCGTGCCTTCGCGTGTCCCTGGCGGTGAATCCTGGTACTCTATTCCTCATCCTCCCGGAGCAACTCTCGTGCGCCACCTGCTCCCCGCCGCCCTGCTCCTGCTCGCCCCGTTCGCCGTCGCCGACGACAAACTGCCCGACGCCATCAAGGTGGACAAGGAGAAAAAGACTGTCACCATCGACGCCAAAGTCGCCCCGCGGAAGGTACTGGAAGAGGTCTACCCGATCGAGGTGATCGCCTGCTGGGCGTACAAGAAAGACCCGAAGTCGGGCGACCGGGCCGGGAAGAAGGCGCACGAGACGGTGCTCACCATCGACGTGCTGCCGAGCGAGGTGGCGAAAGCGATGGAGCAACTGGGGGCGAAGCCGGGCAGGCCTGGGTACGGCGAGGACAAATCCGCCGAGGGGCCGGAAGTGAACATCTACATCGATGTGCCGCAGGAGAAGGGCGAGGCGAAGCGGCTGAGCCTGGACAAGGTGCTGCTCGACCCGAAGACGAAGAAGCCGATGCCGAAAGGGGTGAAGTTCAAGTTCACGGGTTCCGGGGCGAGCAAGGCCACGCCTGACCAACCGGCGAAGGACTTCGGGGCGGACGTGTCGGGGTCGCTCATCTACATCTTCCCCGTGGACGTGGAGACTGTGTTCCAGTCCACGCTGAGCATGAAAGAGGAGAAGTTTTTGAAACTCGACGTGAACAAGGACGTCCTACCCAAGGAAGGCGAGCCGGTCAAACTGGTCATCGAACTGGCGGAGAAGAAATGACCACGCGAAATATACTGCGATTGCTGGTGCCGGTCGTCGCCGCGGGTGCGGTCGGCTGTGGCGGCTCACCTCCGCACACCGAGCCGGCCACGCTCGCGCCGGTGATCGCCGCCCCGCCGGTGACGGACGACCTTCGTCCGCCCGACCCGGTATCCCCGACGCAACCGACGACCCCGACCAAGCCCGCCGATCCGCTCGTGTCGCTGCCGTCCGACACAGGCGGGAAGGCAGTGGCCAAGGCGATGTTCGTGCCACCGCCGTTGCCCGCCGAACCGCCGGCCGTCACCAAACCGAAGGCGTATTCGTCCGCGCTGGATCGCGGGGAGTTGCCCCTTCCGCCGGTGACGATGAAGCCGTTCGGACCGACCGAACCGAAAGGCAACTCGGCCAAACCGTCCCCGCCGGCGGAACGTCACCTGCCCGACCCGGCGGTGACAACGTTGCCCGAAGGCCGTCCGGCGGATCGTCCGCTGGCGAAGGCCCCAGCCCCGCCGAACGCCGGTGCCGCCGACGTGCCGCAAAACGGCTGGCGACAGAACGACCGCGCCTCGCTCGACGACCCGACCACCGACCTGTCTGCCGGCCGGGTGATCGAAACGCCCCTGCCGACCACGATGGTGCAGTTGCCATTCCTGCGGATGTCGATCCCGAACCCGTTCGAGTTGAGCGAACAGTTGAAGGGCAAGCTGGGGAAGGATGTCGAGTTGGGGGCGGGGCCGATCAAATAATGTGCTCTGCTCGCTCCGCGAGCGGTTTCAAGACCCGCTCGCGGAGCGAGTGGAGCACTGTCTAATCCGGCCCCCGCACGGCCGGTTTCACCTCGTCGCGATAGAACCGCCGTAACTTCTCGTGGCAGTCGGCCGGCAGGTGGGGAACCCCACTCGCCTCGGCGTTCTTCTGCGCCTGACTCGCGTTCCGTGCCCCCGGAATGATCACACTCACCGCCGGGAAATCGAGGCACCAGCGGAGGGCAGCGAGCGGCAGAGTGTACCCCGGCGGAAGCAGTCTCTTCAGCCTCTCGGTCAGTTCCAGCCCCTTCTCGAACGGCAGGCCGCCAAACGTCTCACCCACGTTGAACTTCTCGCCGTTGCGGTTGTAGGTGCGGTGGTCGGTCGGGGCAAAGGTGGTGTCTGCCGTGTACTTGCCGGACAGCAACCCGGAGGCCAGTGGCAAGCGCACGATGACGGCCACACCCTTCGACTGAGCCTCCTCGAAGAACGCGGACGCCGGCGTCTGTCGGAACATGTTGAAAATGATCTGCAACGACGCCAGCCCGTCCTGCCGCAGGCACGCCCGAGCCTCGGCGGTCGATTCCACACTCGCCCCGAAGCGACGGATTTTGCCCTCCTGCTTCAACCTCCGCAGGGTGTCGAACACTTCCCCGCGTTCGAGCACGTCGAGAGGGACGCAGTGCAGTTGCGTCAGGTCGAGAGCCTCGACACCAAGCCGTTTGAGTGACCCTTCGGTGTGCCTCCGAATCGCCGCGGGGGTGAAGTTGTCCGGCCAGCCGGGGTCGCCGGATCGCCCCAATTTGGTGGCGATGAACAGCGGGCCGGGCCGCTCGCGGCGGAAGCGGCCGATCAGTTCCTCGCTCCGGCCGCTGCCGTAGATGTCGGCGGTGTCGAGGAAGGTGGTGCCGGCCTCGACCGCCGCTCGCAGCGTGGCCAAGGCGTCGGCTTCGCTGACCGCGCCCCACTGGTCGCCGCCGATCTGCCAGCAGCCGAGGCCGACTTCGGTCACCGGCACCGGGTCGCCCCCGAACGTGCGGAGTCGCATGGGAAAATCTCGTCGGAGAGGTGAACCCAATCGTCAGGCGAGATGGTATCCCCCTGGCGAGTCGAGGCCAACAAGATTCCGCCGTTGCGGAGTCGGGCGTTGGCGGCTATCTCAACGGGATGAAGGTGTCGTGGGGGAAAGTGCTGTCGTGCGGGCTGGCCCTGGTGGTCATGACCGTGGTGGTGGGCGTGCCGGTCGCGCACCAGCGGTCGGCCTACGTGCAGCACAAGCGGTTACGGGTCGTCACCGACGGGCGGGTGTACCGCTCCGGCCAGATGACCGCCGACGGCTTCCGCCAGGCCATCCGGCGGTACGGCATCAAGACGGTGATCAATTTGCAAGACGACGACACCAGTACCGCCGGCGACGAGCGCGACCCGACCCTTCCTCGGAGTCCGTTCGACAGGACGAAGGCGCTCGAGAGCGAAGTGGTGAAGGCGACCGGCGCGGAGTACATCCAGTTCGACGGGAACGCGCTGAACACCGACGGCACCGACGGGCGGGCCAAACTGGTGGACGACTTCCTGGCGGTCATGGACGACGAGGCCAACTACCCGGTGCTGTACCACTGCAAGGCGGGCCTGCACCGCACCGGCTGGATCACCGCCGTGTACCGCATGGAGTACGAGAAGCGCTCACGAGCCGACGTGCTGGACGAACTGAAGGCGAACGGGTTCGGCGACTTCAAGGCGACGGACGCCAACGTGTACATCAAGCGGTACATCTTCGACTACCAGGCGGGGGTGCGGAAGCCTGGGTACGAATGGCCCGTCGTGCCCGCCCGCGGCGCGCCGGTGTGCGGCGGAGGAGCCAAATGACCACCCTCGACCGCATGTTCTTCGCCAACTTCGCCCGCAACTTCGCCATCGTGCTGGTCTGCCTGCTGTCGCTGTACGTGGTCGTCGATCTGTTCATGAACCTGAACGACTTCACCAAGAACAAGAACGGCCCGCACGAAATCCTGGCCCACGTGGGGGAGTTCTACTTCGCCCAGATCGCCGTCATCTACGACCGCCTGGCCGAGCTGATCACCCTGGCCGCGTCGGTGTTCACCGTCGCCTGGATGCAGCGGAACAACGAGTTGCTCCCACAACTGTCGGCCGGGGTGCCCACCCGTCGGGTCATCCGCCCGGTCATCCTCGGCGCCCTGCTGGCCACCTCACTGGCGCCGCTGAACACCGAGTTCTACATCCCCGCCGTGGCCGAACAGTTAAACGTCCCGCGGGAGGAGTGGCGGGGGAACAAGGGGAAGCAGGCGACGCCCTCAAGGGAGGTGCCGGTGAAAGGGTCGTTCGACCAGAACGGCGACTTCATCGACGCCAAGTCGGCCCGCCGCCCGCTCGGCCGGGGGGCGGAGGTCGGGCCGAACGACGGGCGGTACGGGCGGTTGACCGAAGTCGAGTACACGTCGGCGGCCGAACGGGGCGTCGAACTGACCCACCTGACGGCGGCCGTGGCCGACTACATCCCCGCCGACACCCCGGACGAGCCGATGACCGGCGGGTGGAAGCTGTACACCGCCCGGCCCGAGCAGCCGACGACGACACTGCCGCCGAACGTGGTGCAAATCGGCCCCGGCCAGTATTTCGTGAAAACGGGCGAGCTGGACTACGACACCGTCGTCCGTGGGCGGACCAGTTTCAGTTACTCCCCGACACTGGACGTGTGGGAGCAGCTCACCAGCGGCACGTCGCCCAAACAGAAAATGGCCGTCATCTTCCACCAGCGGCTGGTCCGCCCGCTGAACGGGCTGATCCTCGCCGTCTTCGGGCTGGCCGTCATTCTGAAGGACCAGAACCGGCACGTGTTCATTTCGGCCGGGCTTTGCCTGATCCTGGCCGTGGCGTTCTCGGCGGTGGTGTACGGGGCGAAGTACCTGGGCGACCTGGACGTGTTGCCCGCCCCGCTCGCCGCGTGGATGCCGGCACTCGTATTCGGCCCGATCTGCTTTGTCACCTTCGACGCGATTCACACCTGAGCGATCGGCTCGCTCCGCGAGCTACTCCCCTTCGCCCGATAACTCGGCCATCAGTTCGCGGAGCACCAGCATCACCCGATGGCGCGCTGAATACACGCTCTGGGCGCTCACACCGAGCAGTTCGGCCACCTCCGCCCCCGGCTTCTTCTGAATGGCCGCCAACTCGAACACCCGCCACGCTTCGGGCGTCACCTGCTCGCGGGTGCGGGCCAGTGCCTGGGCGAGGAGCACGCGGTCGGCCTCCGAGTTGATGCGATCCCAGTAGCTCTCGGAGTCGTCCTGAACCTCTTGCAGCCGCATCATCTGTTCGGTGTCCCCGGAACCGGTGGCCGCTTTCGTCTGCTTCCGCACATAGTTCCGGGCGACGTGAACCGTCACCCGCCGCAGCCAGGTGGCGAAGGGGGCCTTCTTCGGGTCGTACAGGTGGATTTTCCGCGTGAGCCTGACCAGCACTTCCTGTGTCACGTTCTCGGCGTCCGCCAACTGAAGGCCGAGTTTGCGGCACCAGAGGGTGATCTGCGACTGGTAGCGGTACACCAGCCGCACCCACGCGGTGTCGTCGTCGCCGTCGGACTGCACGTCGTGTACGGCACTGTCGAACTTAGGTTCACTAGCGGACATGGGCGGGCGGCTCCTCGGGGCCGCAACTGGTGGTGAGTACACTGTACCCCGGCGAGTACGCCGAGTACACCCCACCCCTCTGGGAACCGGGGCTATCACAGCGAGGAACCATGTTGAACTTCGAGAAGGCCGGCGGGCTGGTGTGTGCGATCGCCCAGGACGCCGACACCGGCACAGTGCTGATGGTGGCGTGGATGAACGCGGAGGCGTTCCGCGAGACCGTGCGGACGCGGCGTGCAGTCTACTTCAGCCGCAGCCGGAACAAGCTGTGGCGGAAGGGCGAGGAGAGCGGGCACGTGCAGGAGGTGAAGAGCATCGCCATCGACTGCGACGCCGACGCGGTGCTGCTGAAGGTGAAGCAAATCGGCGGCGCGGCCTGCCACGAGGGGTATCAGAGCTGCTTCTTCCGCGAGCTGACCGGCGAGGAGGAACTGCGGGTGGTCGGCGAACGAGTGTTCGACCCGAAGGACGTGTACAAACCGGCGGGCGGTGCGACGTGAGTCCGCCGGTTGGCCTGGAACCGCCACCGTCAGGTGGCCGGGTGTCGCACCCAGACGCTCACGCGGGCGGTTCCAGAAACCACACCGCCGAACAGTGCAGGTCACTTCTTCAGCATCATCTCCAGGGCGTCCTTCTGCTCGTTCTCGAACCGCTTGGTCAGAGCCGGGATCCACCTCTCGCTCACACCCTTGAAGCGGGCCAGCTTGCCGTCCTCGGTCATCCGCCCGCGCTCGGCGTAGACCGCCTTGATGAGCGCCTCGTCTGTCACGTCGTCCAGCTTCTTGCCTTCGCTCAATAGGCTTTTCGCGGCGACGACGATCACATCCGTGTTCGGCCCGTGCTGCACTGCCGCACTCCACACCACGTCGCGGAACGCAGCCGACCTCTTGGTCACATCCAGTTTCAGATCTTTGGTCAGCTTCGCCACCTGCGGGTCGTAGTGCGTGTCCTTGATGAATTGGTGTTCGTTTTTCCGCAAGCCGTCGGCATCCTTCGTCGCCAGCTCTTTCCATTTCTTGGTGAACTCGTCCGTCCCGCCCTTCAGCCCCTCGAACTCCTTCGGGTAGTGCTTCTTCACGAACTGGTCCGCCCGGCCGATCCTCGACGCGAGTTGGTAGGTGCCGTAGCTCACCCCACCGGGGTCGCCCTCGCCGGTGGAAACAGTGGCAGGCCCACGCCCGCCCGACTCGTACTTCTCTGACAGCGTGCCGAGTGGCTTGTCGGTGTCGGCGGCGAGTGCGAACGCGAGGAGGAGGAGGGACATTGGGGTTCCTGGTAGGTGC
>JANNDF010000363.1:0-3078 GCA_031387445.1 Planctomycetia bacterium | reverse complement strand
TCAGACCTCCGACGCGCTCGCCTCCGGCTCGCGGCTACGAAGATCAATCCTGGTACCGGCGGCCGCCGCCGTTACCCCCATGCCCCTGGTGCCCGCCGCCGCCTCCGTGCTGTCCGCCGCCGTGGGTGGGGGCCGGACCCGCCGGCGGCGGGGCGAACCGCCCGCCGCGGCTGGCCGGACCCGCGTTCAGCCGCACCTCGACGCCGTTCGAGTCGATGCACTTCAGCTCGCACAGGTCGGGCGACGCGCCGAACTTGCCCTCGACCGTCACCTCCATGCTCGCCCGCGCCTCCAGCGCGGTGATGTCCTTCCGCTTGCGGTTGAGCAGGTAGAAGGCCACCTCCGAGTTGACGGTGACGGTGAGCGTGCTGCCGCCGGGGCAGCGGTGGGCGGCCAGTTGGAGCGCCCGCATCACCTCGATGCCCATCGTCTCGTTCGTCTTCACGTACCCGGTGCCGATGCAGTGCGGGCAGTCGTTATAAATCCGCTTCTTGAGCGACGGCTGCATCCGCTGGCGGGTCATCTCGATGATGCCGAACTCGGACACCCGGAGCGTCTTCGTGCGGGCCTTGTCGCGGCGGAGGGCGTTCTTGAGCGTGTCTTCGACCGTGCGGCGGTGGTGCTCGGCCCGCATGTCGATGAAGTCGTTGACGATCACCCCGCCCAGGTCGCGGAGCCGCAGTTGGCGGGCGATCTCCTTCGCCGCCTTCACGTTCATCTGGAAGGCGGTCTCCTCGGAGTTGCCCTCCGCCCGGAAGTTGCCGCTGTTCACGTCGATGCTCACCAGCGCTTCCGTCTGCTCGATAATGAGCGACCCGCCGCCGGGCATTTCCACCCGCTTCTGGTTGATGCGGGCGATCTCTTCGTCGATTCGGAAGCGGTGGAAGAGCGGTTCCGTCTCGCCGTGGTAGCGGATCCGCCCGGCGTACTTGGGCATGACGATTTGCAGGAACTCGCTGGCGTGGGCGAACGCCTTCTCCTCGTCCACGTAGATGGTGTCGATGTCGGCGGTGAAGATGTCGCGGATGGTGCGGGTGATCATGTCCGACTCGCGGTACACCTCGACCGGCCCCGGCCGCTTGATCCGCCGCACCACCACCTGCCACAGCCGCAGCAGGTAGACCAGGTCGTTCCGCAGCTCGTTCTCGTCGCGGTCCACCGCCGCCGTGCGGACGATGAATCCGACGCCTTCCGGCGGGTTCAGCCCGTCCATGATGTCGCGGAGCCGGCGGCGGGTGTCGCGGTCTTCGATCTTCTTCGACACGCCCACGCGGGTGAGGCTGGGCATGAGCACCAGGTACCGCCCGGCGATGCTGACGAACGTGCTCAGCGTCGGCCCCTTCGTGCCGATACCTTCCTTGATGACCTGCACGATCACTTCCTGACCGCGCTTGAAGATGTCCTGAATCGGCGGGATCGGCAGGCCCTTGTGCCGCGTGTGTGCCTTGCCCGGCATCGGCCCCCGCGGGCCGCCGCGATCACCGCCACCCCCACCGCCGAAGCCTCCGCCGCCACCCCCACCGCTGAAGCCTCCGCCGCCTCCCCCACCGCCGAAGCCTCCGCCGCCTCCCCCACCACCACGCGGGCCGCGGTCCGGCCCGCGGTCGCCACGCGGGCCACCGCGATCCCCACGGTCGCCGCGCGGACCACCTCGCCCGCCGCGGTCGCCACGCGGGCCGCCGCGCCCGCCGCGGTCGTTCTCGTTCTCGCGGAAGCGGCGCTCGGTCGCCGCGTCCAGTTCGGCGAAGTCGGCCTCGCTGAACCCGGTCGTGTCCACCGGCGCTTCGGTCGGCCCTTCGCTCTCACCCTCGGAAGGGGCGAACCCGTCACCGTCGTCGTCGGCCGGCGGGGTGGCGTTGGCGAAGCGGTCGTTCGGCGCGTCCGCGTCGAACCCGCCGGACTCGTCCTCGAAGAACGGGCGGATCTCCGGCTCGTCGTCGTCGTCCGTGCGGCGCTCGGCCGAGTCCATCGGCCGCGACTTCGGCCCGTCGCCGTCTTCCTTCTTCTTGGTCGGCTTCTTCGGCTTCGCCCCCGCCGCCTTGCCCTTGTCGTCCGCCTTGCCTTTCGTCGGCTTCTTGCCGGGGGCCGGCTTCTTCGTGCCCGTGCGGGGCTTCTTCTTGGGCGACTCCTCCGCGTCCGCCTCGCCGTCACCCGCGTCCGCGTCCGGCGCGTCGGCCTCGGTGTCGGCGAACGGGGCGGACTCGTCGTCGTCTGCCGGCGGCGGCTTCCGCGTGGTGGTCACCGGCTCCACTTCCTCGTCCAGCCCGGCACCGAAGCCTTCCTCCTCGTCCTCGTCGTCGCTCACGTCCACGGGAAGCGGCGGCGGGGTGGGGGCGGCGGGGCGGGCCGGCCGCTCGGGGGCCGGGGGGCGGGTGACGGCCAGCGGCTCGCTCACGTTCGTCACCTGGATCGGCATGCGGCGGACGGGCGGCGGGGCCGGCGCGTCGTCGTCGTCGTCCAGCCCGGACACGAACCCGCCGGCCTCCTCCAACTCCTCCGCGATGTCGCTGAACCCGTTCTCAACGGTCGCCCCTTCGGGCAGCGGTTCGGGCGGTAGGAAGCTGGTCATCTCCCGCGGGGCCGGTCCCGCGTCGTCCCGCTGCCGCCGCGGGCCGCGGTCCCCCCGCCGACCGCCGCCCCGCGGGCGGTCGTCCCGCTCCTGGTCGCTCAGTTCGTCCAGCATCTCCTTCGGCAGCAGGTGCTTGTAGTACACCGGGTCCACGTCGGTCACGTGCAGGAAGCCGTTGCGGCCGATGCCGAAGTCGACGAACGCCGCCTGGATGCCCATCTCGATGTTGACGATCTTGCCCTTGTAGATGTTGCCGACGTAGCTCTCCTGGCTGGCCCGCTCGACGTACAGTTCCTCCAGCACGCCGTCCTCGACGATGGCGATGCGGCACTCCTCCGGCTGGAGGACGTTGATGAGCATTTCCTTCTTCATAACGGAATCCTTGTATGCGGTGTCACCGGCACGGCGTGCCGGGTGGGCTGTACGGTCACTCGACGACCGGGCCGTTCGGGGACAGTCCCCAGGTCGGTTCGGCCGGCTCGTCGTCCCCGGCGGGGGCCGGGGTGTAC
>JANNDF010000284.1:0-6175 GCA_031387445.1 Planctomycetia bacterium | reverse complement strand
AACTGTCCCGCATGTTCGCCGAGCTGAAAGCGCCCGCCGGGATCACGGACGTGGTGTTCGTCACCGACGCCGTCTGTCGCATCCCGCCCGACGTGCGGGACACGTTCCTCGCCTGGAAGCGGCAGGCGAAGGCCCGGCTCGTCACCCTGGTGCTGAACACCGCCGCCGGCGACCTGACGACCGTCAGCGACGAGGTGCACCTCATCGCCACCCTCGCCCCCGACGCCGACGCCGTCGGCCGGGTGCTCTCCCTGTAGGCCCGTGTCAACTCCTGCGGCCCGGCGGCTCACTCCGCCGGGTCGTTCCGTTTCTTCACCCTCTCCACCAAAGGAGGTGCCCCATGCCCGCGGTCCTCGCGGCCCGCTCCCCCGTGCCCGTCTCCCTGCCCGCCGGCACCAAGCTGCTCGGCGAGGTGATCAGTTGGACGTGCTCGGGGGTGGCCGTCACCCACCCGGCCCTGGTCGATGCCCTGACCGCCGCCGCCCTCGACCCGGCCGTCGCCTGTGAGCTGGCCCCGCGGCACGCGTTCACCCGCGCGTGCAAGAGGCTGTCCGACGCCCGCATCATCCGCCGGGTGGCCAAGGACGAAGCCACCCTCACCTTCCAGTTCACCCAGGAGACCCGCAGCTCGGACCGCATCGAGTACACGCTCGAAACCATGCTCACTCTGGACAAGCAGACGGGTCGCGTCACCTGCGACCTGCCGGGGCTGGCCACCCTCGCCCAGGAGGAACTCGACCGGGCGGTCACCGCCCGCACCGGGGCCGACGTGACCCGCGTCGTGCAGAAGCTGTTCGAGCGGCACGCCGACCTGTTCCCGGTGCGCCCGCAGGGCGGGGTGTATTTCGGTGCGATCCGTTCGCTGTAAACGGCTGCGAGAGCAGCCGGGGACCAGCGGCACCGTGCCTCGGCACGGTGACAACTTCCCAACCGTGTGGGTGAGATCCCCACCCCTTCGATGCAGAGGTGATGCACAGACCCCAGGGTAGCGACTGACCATCAATCCCTGAAGCGGGTCTGAACGGCGGTCACCCCGAACCCAACGGGGAATCCCGTCTAGCGCAGCCAGACATGGGCAGGAACACGAACTTGCGTCTGAACCGTCGTCAACGACCAACAAGCCGAGTTGGGTTAACCGGCTTGGTCCAAAACGGACACGGTGGCAGGGGGTGGGGGGTTCGAAGTTCCCCCACCGTGCATCCCGCAGACCACCCGGCGGAAAGCAAGGCCCTTCGTCTGGCACAGAACGGTTGTGAGGAACGGAGTAACCCCCGGACGGCTCTCCGCCGCGAGGCGGAGCAGGTGTCCACCGCATGCCACCGGGGGAGGGATGACCCGAGAAGCCAACGCCCCAGGGAAAGCCTGGGGATATGCCGACGCGGGTCCGGTTATTTGGCCGGTAGAGTGGCCCACGGAGAACATGCTATGAGCACGGGCGTACGACCGATGTATAGCTGGGACGCACTGCCCTGGCGGAAGCTGGAGCAGGGCGTATTCCGCCTCCAAGCGCGAATCTACCAAGCCTCCCGCAATGGTGACAAGCCGACAGTCCGTAGTCTCCAGAAGCTCTTACTGAACAGCCGGGCGGCCAAACTGCTCGCTGTTCGTCGGGTGACCCAGGACAACACGGGCAAGCACACGCCTGGGGTGGACGGAGTCTGCTCCCTGGCGGGTGACGAACGCCTGGAACTGGCGGACCGCCTCACGGTCGGGGCGACGGCCGATCCGGTTCGGCGGGTTCACATCCCCAAACCGGGGACGGACGAACTGCGCCCCCTGGGCATCCCCACCATGCGCGACCGGGCGTTGCAGACGCTCGTGCGGCTGGCCCTGGAACCCGAATGGGAAGCCAGGTTCGAGCCGCACAGCTACGGCTTCCGCCCCGGTCGGTCCTGCTGGGATGCGATCGAAGCGATCTACAAGTCGATCTGCCGGAAGAGCAAGTACGCTCTCGACGCGGACATCGCCAAGTGCTTCGACCGCATCGACCACGAGGCCCTGCTGACCAAGATCGACGCCGGCCCCGCCGTCGCCCGCCAGATCCGGGCGTGGCTCAAGGCCGGCATCCTCGACGGCGAGACGCTGTTCCCCTCGACCGAGGGCACTCCGCAAGGAGGGGCGATCTCGCCACTGCTCGCCAACATCGCGCTGCACGGCATGGAGGACGTGCTCCGCGAACGCTTCCCCCCACGTCAGCCGTGTGTGGGGAGCGAGGGGGCGAGGGTGAAAATCCCGTCCCCACGCCTGATCCGGTACGCAGACGACTTCGTCGTCCTGCACCCGGACCGGGAGGTGGTCGAGCGGTGTCAGCAGGTTCTGACCGAGTGGCTCCGCCCGATGGGGCTGGAACTGAAACCGAGCAAGACCCGGCTGTGTCACACCCTGGAAACGGTGGGTGACCAGACCGGGTTCGACTTCCTGGGCGTCACCGTCCGTCAGTTCCCCGCGGGGGCGACGCGCACCGGATGCCTGTCCAACGGAGTCCCGCTCGGGTTCCAGACCTTCATCAAGCCCAGCAAGGCCGCGATCCAGCGGCATGTGGCCCGCCTGCGCGAAGTCATCGACGCCCACCGGAATGCCCCTCAGGAGGCGCTCATCAAGGCCCTGAACCCGGTCATTCGCGGGTGGAGCAACTACCACTCGACGGTGGTGAGCAAGAAGACCTTCGGCCGGTTGGGGACGGTCCTGTACCAGATGCTGCGGGCGTGGGCACGGAGGCGCCACCCGCACAAGAGCCGGGTCTGGGTGGTGAGCAAGTACTGGCGGGTGAACGAGGGACGAGGATGGGTGTTCCAACCCGCCGGGAAGTCGATTCGCCTGTACCGCCACAGCGAGACGAAGATCGTCCGCCACGTTCTGGTGCAGGACACCCGCAGCCCCTTCGACGGGGACTGGACCTACTGGACGAGTCGGATGGGCCGCCACCCCGAGGTGTCGCCATCGGTCGCGAGACTGATGAAGGCGCAGAAGGGAGCGTGCCCGCACTGTGGTCTGTTGTTCAAGCCGGGTGACGCGCTGGAGGTGGATCACTTCATCCCCAGTTCACGAGGCGGGAGCAACAGCTACGGCAACCTTCAACTGTTGCACAAGCACTGCCACCATCGCAAGACGGCGGCAGACATCAAGGGAGGTATGGATGACAACCCACCAAGTAACTGAGGAGCCGGATGAGGGGAAACTCTCACGTCCGGTTCTGAAGACGAGTCGGGCGTGGCGACACCCCGGCTCAGTTTAACTGCCCGAGCGGCACGTCGGGTTCGTGGAAAAGGTGCAGTCGCTTCTCGGCCGGCTGGGCGGGCAGGTGCTCCGCTTCCCGGTGCCGGCGGGGACGAGCGAGGGCGACCGCTCGGTGAAGGACGCCGTCGCCGCCGGGCTGGCCACCCTCATCGCCGAGCACCGGCAGGCCATCGCCCAGTTCGGCAGTGACACCCGCGACGGCACCCTGGAGCGCGCCGCCGACAAGGTTCGCGCCACCCAGTTCAAGGTGGCCGCCTACGCCGAGTACCTGCTCGACGAGAAGACGAACCTGGACCGCGCCCTGGCCGCCGCCCGTGCCGAGTTGCGGGTGAAGGTCGAACACCTCGCCCCGACTCCGGTCCTCGCCTGATCCCCCGGAGGCCCCGTGACCTGTTCCACGAAACCCGACCCCCTGGTCCGACACCGGCTGATCCTCGCCACCCCGGCCACTTGGCCGGTGTGGCCGTTCCTGCCCGTCGTCCGCCGCACCGGCGGGGACGAAGAACTGGGCGTGCTGTTCGACGCCTTCGGCCTGTGCCGGCTGACCGGTTTCTCGGCCTCAGTCTTCCTGACCAACCTGTTCACCCTGCCCCCGTCCCTGCTCGAGCTGCTCGCCCTGCCGAAGGAGGTGTTCGACACCCCGGAGGAGCTGGTCGCGGCCGGCTGGCGGGTGGACTGACCCTTGTTCACGAAGGAGGTAATTGCCGTGATCGTCCTGCCCCCCGGCCTGCCGAAACGGTTCGCCGCCGTCGCCGCCCGGTGCGTGAGCGGCAAGCCGGCCGGCCCGCCGCCCGAGGTCGTCTGCCGCGTCGTGGACCGGGTGCTCACCGTTTCCACGACCCTGCCGAACGGGGTGGTGCTGTCGTTCGCCGCCGCGGCTGACGACACCTCCGACGCCGTGCTGGTGCTGCCGTTCGCCGTGCTCTCGAACCTCTCGCCGGTGCGTGAACCCGTCGAACTGCGACTCACCCGCGGCCTGTCCGCCGAGGCCCGCTGGGCCGACGCGACCGGCCCGCAGGCGCACCCGTTCACCGCCCTCAAGCCCGGCCGCCCGCACGACCCGCTGCCGGACCTCACCCACACGGTGCCGTGCCCGGCCAAGTTGCTCGCCGCCCTGCACGCGTGGGGGCTGGGCACCGCCCGCAACGGCAGCACCCCGCGGTTCGCCCTCGACCGCCTGTGTCTGTCGGGAGCGGGCAAGCGGGTCGTCGGCTCGGACGGCAAGGTGGCACTGCTGGCCGGTCCGTTCCCGCTCCCGTTCGCCGACACCAAACTGGTGCCGGCCGTGCCGGTGTTCGGCTGCCCCGAATTGTCGGCGCAGACGCAGGTGAGCGTCGGCATCGTGGAACAAACCGTCGCCGTTCAAGCCGGCCCGTGGACGGTGCGGCTGCCGGTGTTGCCCGGCCGCTACCCGGACGTGGCCGCCGTCATCCCCAAATCGCGGCCGACGGTCGGCGGGATCGACGAGGCCGACGCCCGTGACCTGCTGGCCAAGTTGAACGCGTTGCCGAGTCCGGACGACCCGAGCCGCCCCGTCACACTGGTACTGAACGGCGGCGTCACCGTCTTGGCATCCGACGGCGAGCGGACCGAGCGGGTGCGGTTGCCCGGTTCCCCGGCGGCCGGCCCATCCGTACGAGTCGCCCTCGACCGCTCGATCGTGAGCCGAGCTCTGAAGCTCGGGTGCCTCACCGCCAAGGTGTGGGCGGCGGACAAGCCGGTCGTGTTCGAGGGCGCGGGTTACACGCTGGTCGCCGCCCCGCTCGGCGCGGACGACGTCGTCCCTGATCCCGTCGTCCGTGATCCTGCCGACACCGAAGCGGGGACGGCGTCCCCGCCGACCCACCTCGCCACCGACACCCCCAACCTCCACCCACAAGACCAGAGAACCATCGTGAAACCCGAACCCCCTCGTCCGCACCCGCCGCCGGAGGCCCCCGACCCGCTCGCCCTGGCCGAGCACCTGCGGCAGGCGCTCGCCGACGCGCACGCCGCGGCCGCCCGGCTGGTGGCCGCACTGAAAGGGCGGAAGAAGGAGCAAAAGGCGCTGGCCGGCGTGTACGCCAGCCTGAAGTCGTTGAACCTGACGCCGGACCGGGAGGGGCCATGACCCGCCTGCTGTCCGCCGCCGCCCGCCGCCTGACCGACACCCTGGGCGAGTTGAAGGCGCGGGTGCGGGAGGCCATCGCCGGCGAGACCGGGCGGGCGGTGGCCGAGGCGGTGCGGGCGGCCGTCACCCACGCCCTCACCGGTGACCTGCGGGACGACGACCCGCCCACCCGTCACCGACCGCCACCCGACCCGTGGGACGACCCGACCGCCGACCGCTGGGCCGAGGCCGGCGAGTGGCACGACGCCGACGAGGTTCCACCGCCGCCGCTGCCCGGGCCGACCCTGACCGCCACCGACCGCACGCGGTTGGCCGTCGCCGCCGGGCTGGCCGCCGGCCGTTGGGTGCTGTCCCGCGGCTCGCTGCCGGTGGCGATTGCAGTGGGCGGACTCGTCGCGTTGGCCGTCCTGTTCGGCGGCCCGGCCACCCACGCCGCCGCCACCGCCCTCGCCGCGGCGGCCGACCTGTCGGCCGTGAGTCGGGCGCTGCGCCCGCACCGCCTGCAATGCCTGGAGTAGACACCCGCCTCACTCAACCCCAGACTCGCCGGGCGTACACGTCCGGCGGGTCGCTCTTTTGGAGAATCTCATGACCGCGACCCTGAACGGCCGTCCGCCCCGCAAGCAGTTGGGCGACCAACTCGATCGCCTCGACTCGATCCTCGACGTGCTGGCCGACGCCCTCCCCGCCGCCGTCGCCGACGCCTGCAAGGAGGGCGCCAAGCAGGCCATGAAAGAAGTGGTACTCGATCTGCTCACCAACCCGGACGTCCGCGCCATGCTCACCAGCGGTATCACCCCGCCACCCACCCCGACGGTGCCGACCGTG
>JANNDF010000248.1:0-6197 GCA_031387445.1 Planctomycetia bacterium | reverse complement strand
GAGGAGTGGGGCGGGTCGAGCGGAGACGACCGCACACCGCGGCCCGCCCGTGCGGGAGGGCGCACGAACCTCTGGCGCCCTCCCTCACGGGCGGGCTTCCGTTTTGGCGCGTGTCTCTCGGCGAACGGCACCCACCTCATCTCACGAAAATACCCCGGCGGGGGAGGTTTGTGACCTCCCCCGCCGGGGCGTTTCGTTGCTTCACTCGTCCGGTCAGTCGCCGGCACCCGGCAGCAGGGGCACCTTCGGCAGCGGGATGTCCACCGCCTTCCCGGTGAACACCGGCTGTGCGAAGTACTCGGCCACGTCGCTGCCGCCCTTCACCCGGCTGACCAGCCGCACGCTCGGCAGGGTGGGGGTGATGCCCGGCAGCCGCCTCTCGTTCTGCATCCCCACCATCGGGGCGGAGTTCTTGGCCGACGCCGGAGAGTTCGTCGCGTTCAAGGTGGCCGGGTCGGCCGCCCCGAACCCGGCCGACACCCCGGTCGCCGCCCCGATCTGAGCGGAGTGCGTGCTGATCTGCCGGACGCCGCCGATGTCGTCCGGCATGACCGTCGCCAGGTCGGTGCGGGTGCCGCCGTCGAGGGTATTTCCACCGCCGCTGGCTTCGCCAGATCGACCGTGTACACCTCCACCTCCTCCTTGGCGGTGCCGGCATACTTGGTCACCTTGAGCGTCGCCTTGTTGCCGATAGCCCGGCCGAGGGCGGCCGCCACCGTCACCGTGTACTTGCCGTTGAACGCGGACGCGGCGGTGTACACTTCGGAGCGGTTCTCATCCTGCTGCTCCAGAATGTCCGACCGCAGCACCCCGCCGGCGGAGGTCCGCTTCTGTAGGGCGGTGCAGTCGCTCCCACTCGGCTCGGCCACGGCCAGGTCGAGGTCGGCCTGCCCCTGCCACCGCAGCTCGATCATCAGGTCGCGGTTCTTCTCCTCGGCCACGGTCGCCAGCACCGAGTCGGCGTCGGCCTTGCGGTCGCCGGCGAGGAGTTTCTTGGCGATGCGGTCGGCCGAATCCTTGGCCGTCTTCACGTGGTCCACCCCGTCGTTTGCCCAGTCGCGGCGCAGCAGGTTCTTGGTCGCCCAGCTCACCACGTCCGACTTCACGTCGCCAGCGTTCGGGGCGTCGGCGTACACCAGGGCGTTGGCGTAGATGGCCGGCAGGTTCGGCTCTAGGGCTGCCGCCCGCTTGCACAGGTCAATGGCCACCTCGCTCTTGCCCAGGTCGTGTTCGGCCTTCGCCGCCCGCAGGTACGCCTTCGGGTCTTGCGGGTCCAGGTCGATGGCGGACAGGGCGGCCCGCTCCACCTCACCCGAGTTCGCCTTGCTGGCGGCCAGGGCGATGGACAGCGCCTCGTAGGCCCACGCGCCGGTGGCGTGGCCCCGCCGCAGGTTGGCCTTCAGCGCCTCACTCGCCTGCTTGTACTCCTTGTACTCGAACAGGAAGTCCACCGCGGTGATGACCAGCCCCGGCTCATTCACCACGCCCGGCTTGAACACCTCGTTCCACACCTTCATCGGGTCGTTGCGGGTGGCGTTCACGATGGCCCGGCCGTCGTTGGCCGGCAGGTTCATGGCGATCTTCTCCATCACGTTCGGGTCGGCGGCGGCGAACTTGCGCCCGCCGCCTCCGGGGGCGGCCGCCATCGCGCCGACGTCGGTCGGCTGGAATTTGAACGTCTGCGTCGGGTGATACCGGCTGGTCGCCCGCACGATCAGGGCGTTCGACACCGGGTAGTAGCCGAGCGAGTTCGGGTACTTGACGATCGGCTGATCCGGCGGGGCGTCCGGGTCGGCGTTCGGGTCGCACCCGGTGCCGGCGCGGCTGCTGTCCCACTCGCCAGGAGCCACCATCTGCGAGATCACTTGGATCAGAATCTGCGACTGGTTGTTCCCCTGCACGCCGAACTGCCCACCCAGGTTACCGAACTGGCCGAGTTGGCCACCGGTGATCCCCAGGATGCCCCCGCCCACACCCAGGTTCGATTGACATCCGACTTGACCGAGGTTCCCCAAGTTCTGTTGGCCGCCGGCGACACCAAGGGCGCCACCACCACCGGCACCACCGGCACCGAGACCGCCCCCGAGGCCGCCCTGTCCGCCACCGAAGCCACCACCCTGCCCAAGTTGCCCGAACTGCTGCGCCTGACCGAGGCCCTGACCGATGTTGTTCAACTGTGAGCCGAACACGGCCAAGTTCTGGTTGAGCGACGACTGGTTGATCGAGTTCGGCACGGCCAGGGCCAGGTCGCCGATCTCGAACGCTCGAGTCACCTTCTGGTACAGCCGCTGTTCGGCGGTGGTGATCTCGATGTACTCGGGGCGGACGATGTACGACCCCTTCACCTCGCTCAGCAGGATGTCCAGGAAGGAGCCGAGCGTCAACCCGCTCAGGTTCTGCTCCCGCTTGAACTTGTACTTGCGGATGTCTTCCAGTTCGGGCACGGCCAGGGCGCGGAACATCTCGTCGCGGATCTGGAACTTGATCCGCCGCTGGAACTTCCGCTCCAGTTCGTCGAACACCAGCGGGAAGTCCAGCCCGTTCACCGGGTTGTCCAGCGTCACCCGCTTGGGCACGCCGGGGATGTCGTGGGTGCCTTCGACGATCGACCGCAGTTCGAGCAGGCTCTTCGGGGTGTTCGTGCCGAACCCCTGGTTCTTGAACTCGTAGGGGGCGCGGCGTTCGCGCAGTTCCCGCCACACGGTGGCCGGCGGGAAGTGCACCGGCGGCTCATCCGGGTACGGGATGAACGACTTCTCGACTTGCAGCATGGTGACGAGGAAGCGGTCCTCGCGGAGCCGCTTCAACTCCCGCTGCTCGCGGAGTTGGGTGGCCGACTGGCCGACGCGGTAGGTGGTGTACACCTCCGGCGGCACGTTCAACCCGCGGCTCACCCGCTCCTGCTCCATCACCTGCGCTTCGCGATAGGCCAGTTCGAAACGAGCCTGGTTCATGAGGAAGCGGAAGCGGTCGATGCGGGCCTTGGTGCGGTCCTCTTCGGCCATCTGTAGGTCGTAGTCGTTCAGCAGGGCGCGGGCGCGGCTGATCCGCTCCCGCACCGCCTCGTTCCGACGCTTGATCTCGACGGCACGGGTGGACACGTCCCGCATGAGCGAGTCCAGGTCGGCCACCAGCCGGGCGCGGACGGCATCGCTCAACCGGTCGTTCGACTTGATCGCCTCCCGCTGCCGCTTCAGGTCGTCGTAGGCGCCGTCCGGGTCGGTCTCGCGGAACTGCCGCACGCGGCGGATGGTCTCATCGACGAGGGCACGGGCTTCGGCGTCGGCCGCGTTGCGGGCGGCCAGGGCGCGGGCCGCGGCGTCGCCCACTTCGGCTTGCCCGCCGGGGGCCGGGTCGGCCGGTTTCGGGTCGGCCGGCACTTGCAGGTTCACCTGCTTGTTGAAATCCTTCTTGGTGATCTCGCCGGCGCGGATGCGGCCGACCGCCTTGTCACCGGCCTTCGCCTCGGGGAAGTCCGGGTCCACCTTCAGTGCGGCCTGGAACAGCTTCTGGGCGTGATCCAGTTTGTCGGCGGTGATGGCTTGCAGGGCCAGTTCAACGAACTCGTCGCGGTACAGGCGGAACTGCTCGCTGGCCATCGCCAGGGTGCGGTCGGCCGGCAGAACCACCGGGCAGTTCTTGGCGTCACCGTCCTGCCACTGCTTCAGCATGGCGGCCAGGAAGTACTGATCGGCCTTTGACGCCGGCAGGGCGTCAGTCTGGGTGATCGTCTGCTGTTGGCCGGCGACCCGACCAGTGACAGTCACGCTCAGTTTGTCGGTACCGGCCTTCACGCTGCCCATCACCAATGTGGGGCGGTCGGCCCGCAGCGGGGGCAGTTGGGCGGGCAGCAGATCGGTGCCGGCCGGGGAGAGGGTCACCTTCTCGGGGGTAAGAACGGGCACGTCGAGGGCTTCGGTCAGCCGCTTGACGAAGTCGGACCGGCCGGCCGGGGTGCCCAGGTCTTCCTTCACCCGCACCACGGTGCCGCCGGTGAGCATGCCGAACCCGTGCAGGGTGTTGGCGGCGATGGTCAGGCCGATGGGCACGGAGAAGAACTGCACGTTCTTCTCGGCCATCCGCCGGCCGAGGGCCACCCGTACTCCCTCGTCCAGCTTGGCACCGGCGGCCGACTCGCCGTCGCCGATGTACAGCACCACCTGCTGCCGACCGGCCTTCTGGTCGAAGGCGCCGAGCACCGATTCGATGCCCGCCTTCAGATCGACCGCCCCGGAGGCGTACTCTTCGTTGGCGAGCGAGTCGGCCGCTTTCTTGACCGCCTTGTCGTCGGCCGGCTTGAACCCGCCGGTGAGCGAGCGGGTGTGGTCTTTGTGGTTCAGGTTGACCGTCCACACGTCCACCCGGTCGTTCGGGGAGAGTTGGGCGGCAAGGGATTGGACGATCAGAGCGGCCCGCTGGAGGGGGTCGCCGGCCTGACTGGCCGAGGTGTCGATCATCACCGCCACGTCCTTCGGGCGGACGGCGGTCGGCAGGTTCGGCTTCAACTGCCAGGCGAACGCGGTGGTGCCGTCGGCCTGCTGGTAGGCGAGGACGGTCTTGTCGGTGAACACCGTTTTGGCCGACTCGTCCGCCAGCTTGGGCGGGGCGAGGGGTTTGGCAGGGGACACCGGCTTGTTCGCGGTGATGTCCCCGAACACGGCCGAGCCGACGGCGACAACGGCGACGACGGCCGCCAGTGCGGCAGTGGCCCACCGGAGACGTTTCAAGACCGTCATACCGGGCGCTCCTCGAGCAGGGATGAGTCCGGTCGGCGGGCGCCGACGGAGCAGGACAGGTTAATACGGAGTGTACCAGAGTCGCCGGGGCGTCGGGAGACGGATTGAGCGAAAACCCGAGTCGGCGTCGGGGTTTACGGCGTGCGACGGGTCTGCAACCCGACAGCCGGACCCCGGTACGATTCACTCTACCCGGTTGAACACCCGCCGCCGGGGGGCGTTGGCGGGAATGTACCAGCGGCGGGCCGGGGGCGGGGGCGCACCCGGCGCCGCACCACCAACCGCTAAGGCCGGACGGGAGGATTTTAACTTGACTGCCCCCCCCGTGGTTCTAACTTTCGGCGGGCCGCAACCGCCTCGCGGCCGAACGCCCTCCCCCCACGGGCGATGGAGCCGCGCCGGCCATGAGTGACCGTGACGTATTCGCCGACCCGACGCAGTCCATTTCCGCGGCGGAGCTGCGGCGGCGGCTCATGGCTTCGACACCCCCGCCGCTGTCCGGCCCGGACGCAGGCGAAATACCGCCCGGAGCGTCGGGCATTTTCCCCGCCTCCGCCGCCCGCTCCCGCCTGCTCATGCCGGGGGCCAACGGCCCGGTGGCGGCCAACACCGTCGCCCCGACGGTGACGGACGCCAACCCCATCCCGGAAGTGAACCTGCGGTCGAGCGCCCGCTTCATGCCCCTCGACCCAGCAGTGGGGATGGGCGGGAGCACACTCGGGCCGATGCCCGGCACCCTACCGGGAGCCGCCTCGCTGACCCCCGAGCCGGCCCCGAACCTGCCGCCCGGCAAGACGGTCGACGACTACAAGCGGGTGAAGCAGGAGAACCGCGAGTTGCGGAAGCTGCTCGACGAAATGAAACAACTGCTGCAAGAGGCGAGCGACAACGAGCAGAAGGCGGCCGCCCGCGAGGCCGAGGTTCAGGTGCAACTGACGGCCAAGCAGCGGCAGGTGGACGAGGTGACGGCGCAACTGCAAAGCATCGAGGAGCAGTTGGCGACCGGCGCCCTCGCCGCCGCCCCGCCGGTGCCCAAGACCCGCACCGAGTTGGAGGAGTGGGAGGACGACATGGAGCGGGAGGCGGCGAAGCTCAACAAGGCCCGCCGCGAGTTGGACGACGAGCGGAAGCAACTGCGGGAGGACGAGGAGTCGCTCGAACAGCAGATGCGGCAGATGGAAGTGGGCATGGCGAAGGAGCGGGCGATGATGGCCCGGCAGGAGATGGAGCTGAAGCGGCTGAGCGCCGAAATCCAGCACGAACTGGAGCTGATGCAGCGGGGCGACGCCTCGCTGCGGGAGCAACTGAGCAAGTTCCAGCGGCGGGCGGCCGACGTGATGCACGGGCGGCTCGGCCAACCCCCGCCGCCCACCCAACCCCCCAGCGGCCGGCGGTAATTGGTCTTCTGGTAGGGCGGGTCGAGCGGCCGGGGAATCACACCACGCTTCCGATGACACAGTT
>JANNDF010000235.1:0-14100 GCA_031387445.1 Planctomycetia bacterium | reverse complement strand
GACTGGTCGGCCGACGCTGAACTGCCCGGCGGAAAGGCGAACCGCTCGACGAGTCGCACGACGTCCCACCGGGATGACGACTCGGACATCCCCATCCGCTCCCGCACCCGTGGCGGTGGCCTGAGCGGCAAGGTCATCTTCGGCTCACTGGTCGTACTCCTCCTGGTTGTCGGGGGCGGGGTCGTCGCCTTCCTGCTGCTCGGCAAGATGAAGAGCGAAGAGCAAGACGCGACCGCGGCCGAGGCTCTGTACAAGGATGTCAAGTACGCCGAGGCGAAGCGGAAGTACGAGACCCTGACGGCCGACTTCCCGGACAGCAGGGAGGTGCCGCGTTACAAGTTCTTCGCCGCCATGTCGCAGGCACAGGCCGACGCGTCGAGCGTGACGGTGAAGGACGACCCGTCGATCGCCCAGCGCTCACTGGCGACGCTGATCGCCGAACACGGCGACTCCCCCCTCGCCCAGCCGAACACCGGTTTCGGGGCGGATGTGGTCGTACTTGGCAAGAAGGTGTGCGACGCCATCGCCGCCCACGCGACCGCCCAGGTGGTGAAGTTTCAGGCGAAGCGGACGGAACTTCAACTGCTCGACAAGGCGGACAAGGCCATCGCCGAGGGGCGGGAACTGATGCCGACGGTGGAGAAATTCCGCGACAAGAGCAGCATCAACCTGGACGAGCAGAAGGCGAACTTCGACAAGGCGGAAGCGGGGGTGCAGAAGGAGCGGGACCGCCTCGCCACCCTCGCCCCGTGGCGGGACCTGTCCGCCGACCCGACCGACGTGCGGATCGACCAGTTCGAGAAGGCGATGAAAGCCGCCGGACTGGAGAGGGACGGCGAAGTGCTGACGATGGCGGCCGCGGCCAAGACCGTTCTCCGCACGCAGGTGAGGTACGAGGTGGAGCCGAGGGCGGCCGGCAACCCGCCGCTCGAAACCGGGGCGACCTTGACCGTCGCCCCGCGGGTGTGGGGTACTCCCGACATCCGGCAGGTGGTGGGCAAGCAGGACGTGGTGTTCGGCATCGCCCACGGCGTGCTGTACGCCCTGGACATCCGCAACGGGGCGAAGTTGTGGGCCGAGCGGGTGTCGGCGGAAGCCCGAACCACCGACGCCCCATTGCGGGTCACCCTCGCCGACGGCACGACCGACTGGGTGCTGGTGCCGAGCGTGCGTGGCGGGCAACCTGCGCTCACCGCCCGCGACACACTCACCGGCGTTGCGGCATGGCATCAACCACTTCCGGCGCCGGTTCTCGGTAAACCCGTGCGGATCGGGGATCGACTGATCGTCGCCCTCGCCGACCCGCTCGGCACGCTCGTGTACCTGAACCTGACCGACGGCACGCAACTCGGAAAGGTGCCACTCCGCCAGGCCATCGGCGGGGGCATCACAGGATTTAAGGGCGCGAACTACGGCCACGGGTTCGTCGTCGTGCCGGCCGACGCCCGTCGGGTGTTCGTGTTCGAGGTCGGCAAGCAGGGTGACGACGGCAAACGCCAGCCGCCGCAGGTGGTGCGTGTGTTCGCCACCAACCACCCGCGGGATTCGCTCCGCGGGGCGCCACTGGTCCTCGACCCGGACGACGCCGCCCAACCCCGCCGCGTGATCCTGGCACAGTCGGACGGCCCCGCCGAGATGAAACTGCGGTCGTTCCCCATCCCGCCACCGGCCGAACTCGCCAACGCCTCGCCCGACGGCGACACCCGTCCGGAGCAGATCGCCGAGGCGTCGGTCGGCGGGTGGTCGTGGTTCCCGCCCGTGTCGGACGGCGAGCGGATTGCCGTCTGTACCGACAAAGGCGTGTTCGCGGCGTTCGGGTTGAACCTGCCCGGCCAGGCCGACAAGCCGATCTACGCGCTGCCGGGTCAACTCGCCGATCCCGACCCGGCCGCCGTCAGCCGCTGCCAGGTGGTGATGATGGACGAAGACTCCTTCTGGGTGATTCTGAACGGCAAGTTGAACCGCCTGCGGGTGTCGTCGGACCCACGCGGCGGGCAGAAGATCCTGCCGGCGATGGAGACCCGGTTCGTCGGCGAACCCGTCGCCGCCCCGCAAGTGCGGACGGCCGACGGCTTCGCCGTGATTACCACCAAGGCCACCGACACCGGCACCGTTCACCTGCAGGCGTTCGACCTGAACACCGGCGAGGAGCGGTGGCGACGACAACTCGGGGCGGTGGCGATCGGCCCGCTGTTCGCACTCGCCGACGGCGGGCGGTTGCTCGTGGACGAGTGCGGCGGCATTTACCGAACTCCACCGGACGGCACGGAACTGACACCGCTCGAGAAGTGTGAGCCGAAACCGGGGTGCGTGACGCCGACGGTGACGGCCGTGTCCGCCGACGGTTCCCGACTGTGGGTCGCCGTCCATGTGCCGACGCCGGAGGGGATGAAACTGAGCGTGCGGGTTGTTCGCGACGGCAAACCGGAGGGCGACGAACGGACGATCAGCGTACCCGCGGGTTTGACCGGGAACGCGGTTGCTGTCGGCGATCAACTCGTCTTCCCGCTCGCCAACAAGTTCCTGTACCGCATCGGGTTGAAGGACATTGACGCGACGCAGGGACCGGCCTGGGCCGGGCCGAACGCCAAGGCGGACGCCGTCTGTCACCTGTCGGTCACCACCGACGGGCAACTGGTGTACGGCGACGGCAACACGCGGGCGGTCCGCCGTAAGTGGGCGGCGGAAAAGGCCGAGGCGGACAAGACGGGCGGGCCGTGGGAGTTGACCAGCCCGATGACCGCCCCGGCCGTGTCCGTCACCGCCGACGGGAAAGAGTGGGTGATCGCCCCCGACGGCGGGGGGGTGGCCGTGTTCGACCCGACCAAACCGACGGCCGACCCGGTGCGACGGTGGCACGGGACCGGAGAGGGGGAATTGCCACCGGGCCGGGCGTCGTCGCTCGTGGCGGTCGGGAGCAAAGTGTGCTGGACGGCCGGTGGCGACGCCGTGGCGATGGCGTCGCCGACCAACGACAAAATCGACTGGGTGTTCCCGATGCCGGCCGAGGCGGGCGAAGTGGTCGGCATCACCCCTCTGCCGGGTGGCGTTCTCGTCACCGGTTCGTCGGGTGTGGTGGTGGAGTTGTCCGCCGCGGGAGAGGCGAAGGCCCAGGCGAGTCTTCCCACGGGTGGCCCGCGGGCGGTCGCCGCCAGTGTGCGTGCGGGCGAGCGTGACGTGATCCTGCCGATGAGCGACGGCACCGTCAGTCGGTTGGCGACGCGGAAGCAGTGACCCGACTCAGAGCCGCTTGCGGAAAATGACCTGGTGGTCGCCGTCGGCGTAGAAGTCGCGGACGGTGGCCTCCTGGTCGTAGCCGAGTTTCAGGTAGAACTTGCGAGTCAGTTCGTAGGCGGGCAACGACGACGTTTCGATGAGCAGCACCCGCCCGCCGCGAGCGGTCACTTCGGCTTCGACATGAGCCATGAGCTTCGACCCGGTGCCACGGGCCTGAATCGCCTTGTCCACCACGATCCAGTACAGGTGCCACGTTCCCTCGGTCATGGGCGTGGGGGCGAAGTACGCGAACCCGATCGGTTGCCCGTCGTCTTCGACCGTGACCGCGTGATGGCCGTCAGTCCCCTCACCACTGTGGTAGTCGCCGAACAGTTCCCGGAGGGTGTCGATCTCCAGCGGTTTGAACACGCCGGTGCCGACGGCCATGCGTGCCAGAACCCCGGTTTCAGCCGCGTCAGACGGACGGATCATCCTCGCTTCACCTCTTCAAATCTGGCACGCGCATCGGCGCACCGCTCCCCGATCCGGACGACATCTGGATCAGTGTGACGCTGAGCCCGTTCTTGTTGTAGGTGCCGCACTCCTCGGCAAGCACCAACGCGGTAACAGCTGGCGGCAGAGGGCAAGAATACACCGCCGCGGTTGTCAGCAGTGGAGGAACTGGCAAGGCCAGGCCAGGATTGCCAACAAGTCAGAATAACTGTGGGCGAAAGGTGCGTGGGGCGGAATCTGCTCAGGATGCTGTCCGCGGCGGCGGGTGCTTCACCACGGCGGTCGGGTCGATGACGAACTCGTTCCCGGAAGCGGCTGTCGCACCCGACTCCGTCGGAACGGTCAACTTCCGGTCGCAGTGCGGGCAGACGGTCACCCGACCACCGAGCGACTCGGCCGCCCGCAGGTCCTGTCCACAGCTCGGGCAGGCGAAGGAGATTCGCGGTTTGGGGTTGGGCATCGGACTACCGGTCGGGGATCGGAAAGTCTCGTCTCACCAGAGTAGCAAGCATTATGCCCGCCGCAAGTCAGACACAATGGCGATCTTCTCCCCGTTGGCCTTACGGGTTATCGACACGACACATGCTATCGCCCCGGTGGTACACCAATTCGAGGACGACTCTGACGACGGCCCCAGGTACCCCTGACCGGGGTGGAAGGCTTCAACCCCGATGTTCGCCTTCTGGACATCGCCATTCCGGGCGTTGGTGGTTACGAGTAAGCACGCCGCCTGCGGGTTCGTCGATCGACCGCCGGGTTTCGCCACCCTGACCGCGTCGAACACGATGCCCATCTGTAGACCGCGGTCGGCGCTGGATTCGACTTGCAATACACCAATCCGGCAGCCCCGGCCGAAGTGACCGTTCACCTTCGCAACGCTCTGGCCGGTGGCCCGCCTGTCGCCGGCCCGCGCTCGGAAGAACCGGAGGAGGCGATCAACTAACTCCTCCACCGTCTGAAGGGGCGTGCACCCCGGTGTGCTTCACACACGACCACCTGGTGGTCGGACAGAAAACCACCACGGCACGCGCGGTTGAGTCAGTTCACCGAGGGGCCAGTTGCAGGGGATGAGGTCAGTGTGATCGGAACAACCCCCGAGGTGGCCGCCGAACATGATGCCTGTCACCCTACCGCACCCTGTGATGAGGGACAGCTCCGACGTCAACCACAAGCCGAGGTCAAATCGTGTCCGCTAGCGCCTGCGGGCGATACGGTGAAAGGGTCGGAGAACGCCAACCCAGCCCCGTGCTCCGCAGCACCTCGGACCGATACCTCTCGGACGTCCACCACTACGTGCAAGAACGCTCGATTGTTCGCCACATCAGGCCTTCGCCGTGTTACAATCATACTGTCCCTGAGCGCCCGATGCCTCCCGGCAAGCTTCTCGCGTTCCCACACGCCGACCACTCGGACAAACCTACCGTGCAGATCACCCTGTACAAGCGGACATTCCCTGTCAAAGACGCTCCGGTGTCACTGTCCCTCGTGCCATTCGCCCGAAGTCAAGTGCACACATTCCCGTTGGGCGGGCGGGTGTACGAGGCGAAGTACTCGGAAATCACGCTCATCGCCCCCGACGACGCCAAGGTGGACTTGGTACAGAACAGGCTGACCTGGGGTGGAGATAAGAGTAAGGTCAAATCGTCCGCGAAAGAGGTCTTCGACCTCGCCACCGCCGGCACCTCGGGCTTCCGAGTGGAGAAGGGCGTCGCTGCTCGAAACGCCACTTAACAGAGCACCAACCCGCGTTGGAATTCTGTCACCTTCTCGCAAGCGGGCAGCAACCGGTTCGACCGTCGACTGCCTTGCGACGTGGCCTGGTACCTTCGACAACACCGCCGAGAGAACCTCGAGAACGATCACGGGGGAGGGGTGACGTCGGCCACCCCTCCCCCGCGATCGTTCTCCGGTCGTCGGAATTTAAAACTGAAGAAGCCAGACAGAACACGACACCGGCGACGGCCATCCCCGCTTTCTCAGGCGGATCGTCGCCTGGTGTCGAACCCTGTCCAGCAGTGTCCCCGAGGACCATTGGCCAAGGTGGGACTCGAACCGAGGCCATCGTTGCCCATGATTCTAGGGAAATCCTGACGACAACGCCGACCGGCGGCGCAGATTCCGGCGCAGTCGATCCCCTCTCGGCGTTCGTGGCCACCCTCACCCCCGAACAGCGGGCGGCACTGGTGCGGTTGCTCACGGGAAAGTGACCCGTCTGGAAGGCCGGGAGTCTGTCCGAGGCGAATGCCCGGCCTCCGCAAATCTCTTGTCGAACTCCGCCACCGTCGGCGGAACACTTCTAGAACTCGACGCCACACCCCAACCGAGCGAACCGACTTTTCGTTCGCGTGCGAGCAATTGAGTTAGTACGCTGACACGCCCGCGAGTATGAACTTCTCTTCCACCACAACCCGGAGCCGTCGTGACTGCCGCATCCGCCCTAACCTACGACCACCTGAAAACCGCCATCGGCGGCAGTGCGGCGGCATTTCGCCTCACGCTCCGACTCGAAGCCGTCAGCCCGAAGGTGTTCCCGCCCACCTACGAAGGGGGCAAGTACGCCACCGAAGAACGGATCATCAGCGGGGATAGGTTGCCGTGCGTCCTGCTCGACAGCGTGCCGAGCCAAGCAAACCGGATGGAACTGGCACTCCAAGAAGCGCACGACGGCGGGGAGATCAAGTTGCCGTTGGTGGCGGTGGACTTCTCGGCCGTCGAGAACCCCGGCGTGCCCAAGATCACCAGCCTGCAAGCGCCGCACCGCATCGCCGACGCCATCCTGCGGGACAGCACCGTCGGCAAGGAAGCGAAGGCCCCGAAGTTTCGCCAGTCGGACATCGGCAAGGAACTCGACCAATTGACCACCGGGTACGCCACCCCGCTGCTCAAGCACGCCCCGCACTGTCTGGTGTTCGGCATGTGGGACAGCACCGGGCCGAAGGGCGGGCTGGGCGTGAAGTTCGCCCGCGCGGTGGTGAGCGAGATCATCGGCGTGAACGCCGTCGGCGGGCGGAAGACGAGCAGTCGCATCGACCCGCTGAACATCCGGGTGAACAGCGGCAAGTTGTTCGCGGCGAAGGGCGGGGGGTGGACACTCGACGAAGCCAACGCCGTGAAGGAGAAGAGCAAGCCGGTGCCGCTCGGTAAAGAGGGCAAGCCGTCGGAAGCGAACCACGGGAACGTGACCCCCACTATCTCGGACGGCGGGTTCACCATCGACTACGCCGAGCAGTCCACGGTGCTGTCGCTGCCGGCGCTGCGGCGGCTGCGGTTCCCCGCGAAGGCGGGCGACAAGTCCACGCCGGAAGGCGACGTGGCCGCCCGGACGTACCTCGCGGCTCTCGGGCTGCTCGGGGCGACTCTGGCGGTGGAAGCCGGGTACGACCTGCGGAGCCGGTGCGTGCTGCGGGCGAAAGACGCGGTGGTGTGGCACCTGCTCGGCAAGCCGGGTGAACCCGACACCCCGTTCACGCTGGACAAAGCCGCGGCGCTCAAGCTGTACGCCGACGCCCTGGCTGCCGTGCAGAAGGCGAAACTTCCGATCCACCTCGAAGAAGTCATTCTCACCCCGTCGGCCGATCTGGTGACGCTGGTGAAGAAGAGCATGGAGATTGCGGCGGCGGAAGCCGGGGAGGGGGAGTGATGTTCGCCCTCGGCGTGGAACTGCTGATGGGGCGGGCGGTCATCACTCGCTGGGACAACCGCGAAGAACCGGAGTGGCCGCCACACCCCGACCGGGTGTTCATGGCGCTGGTCGCCGCGTGGGGCGAATCCGGCGAACACCCGGAACACCTGTCCGCCCTCGAATGGTTGGAGAAACAAGAGCCGCCGGCGCTGGCCGTACCGGAAGTCGCATCGGTGCGGGAACCGTTCACCAGCTATGTGCCGGTGAACGACGACGGCAGCCCGATGGGGAAGAAGGGGCCGTTCGGGGCGATGGGCAGCATCCCCATCGGCCGCAACCGTCAGCCGCGGTCGTTCCCAGCCGTCATCCCCGAATCGCCCACGCACTACCTCGTCTGGGATGGGGACGTGCCGGCCAACCTCCGCCCGGCGCTCGAAGCCGTTTGCGGGCTGGTGACGTACCTGGGTCACTCGGCCAGTCCGGTGCGGGTCTGGGTGACGGATGAACTACCAACGGACGACAAGCTGACCCGTCTCGTGCCGACCGACGGCCGAGCGACGCACCATCTCCGGGTGTTCGGCTCCGGCCGCACTAACTACCTGCGGATGCGGTTCGCGGCCGGCCTCCGCCCGCAACCTGCCCGGTGGCAGGGGTACGCCCCTCCGAAGCCCGTCATCGACGCGGACGTGGTGCCCGGCCCGTTCGACCCCGGCGTGTTCGTGCTGCGACAGGTGGGCGGGCGGCGGTGGGGGCTGGAATCGTGCGGCATCGTGGCCGATGCGATCCGTCACGAACTCATGAAGCGGTGCGGGCCGAACCCGCCCGAGTGGATCAGCGGGCACGCGCCGGACACGTCCACCAGCAAGCAACCCCGCCCGGCCTACATGCCGCTCGGGTTCGTCGGTCGGGAACACGCCGACGGCCACCTGCTCGGCATCGCCGTCACGGTGCCGGAGGGGTTCGACCACATTGACGAACTGGTCCGGTTGCTCGGCGACCACCCCGGCACCAACCCCCACGACATCGAGCGCGGCACACCGTACCTGCCGCTCACGGTGAGGAACCCGCACCTGGACAACCGCGACGTGGGCGATTTGGCACTGGAGTTGGACGAGCGCCCGGAACGGAGTCGCCAACAAACCCTTCAACCCCGCACCTGGAACGGGCCGGCAACGTGCTGGGCGACTGTCACGCCGGTGATGCTGCCGCAGTTCCCCCGCCGTGGACTGACGCCCGAAGAGGTCGTTGTGTCGGCCGTGGTGCAGGCCGGTTATCCGCAACCGACCGCCGTTCGGGTGAGCTACGCCCCGTTGGTGCGGGGGGTGCCACACTCGCGGTCGTTCTTGGTCAAGCCGCGGGTGGGCCGCCCACCACGCCCGCTCATCCACGCCGAAATCACGTTCGACACTCCCGTCCGCGGGCCGGTGCTGATCGGAGCCGGCCGGTATGCCGGATACGGCTTCTGTCGCCCGGTGCAAGAGGATTGCGAATGACCCCGCCCACCCCGGACCAGTTCGCTGAGTTCTACGAAGCGGTTCACGGCAACCCGCCGTTCCCGTGGCAACGCCGGTTGGCGGATCGCGTGTGCGGCCGTGAACCGTGGCCCCGTGCCATCGCCTTGCCCACCGCCGCCGGCAAGACGGCGTGCATCGACGTGGCCGTGTTCGCGCTCGCCTGCGGCGCGAAGGGCGCCGCTCGTCGCATCTTCTTCGTGGTGGACCGCCGCATTGTCGTCGATCAGGCACACCGCCACGCGGACAAGTTGGGGTGCGTCCTCGACCGCGCCGATGAGGGGGTGTTGCGTGCCGTCGCCGACAACCTCCGCGACCGTGCCCAACCTGGCTGGCTGGCGATGTCCGCCGCCGACCGTCTCCGCATCCTCCGCAAGCGGTGGGAAATCCTGGACGAGAAAGAGCCGAAGGAGCGGCAGAGGCTGCTCAAGAAGTTGAGCGACGACGAGTGCGAGTGGTGGGACGTTCGCCCGCTGGACGTGTACGCCCTCCGCGGCGGCATGTACCGCGAGACGGCCTGGGCACGGTCGCCGCTGCAACCGGCGGTGATTGCCAGCACGGTCGATCAGGTGGGTTCGCGGCTGCTGTTCCGCGGGTACGGCGTGTCCGATTCGATGAAGCCGGTTCACGCGGCGCTGGTGGGGAACGACGCGCTCATCCTGCTCGACGAAGCTCACTGTGCGAAGCCGTTCGAGCAGACGGCGCGGGCGGTCGAGAACTACCGCGGGTGGAACGACTCCCCCGCCCCGTTCCGGTTCGTGTCCGTCACCGCCACCCCGACGGGCGACGGGGAGGTGATGCGAGACGACGACGACGACCGCGGGCATCCCGTTCTCGGCAAGCGCATCGCGGCGAGCAAGCCGGCGAAGCTGGTGGTCGCAGACAAAGCGAAGGGGAAGAAGTTCACCGCCGAGCTGGTGAAGGAGTTGGCGAAGTGGTCGAAGGAACTGGCGGTCGAAGGTGGGTGCGTCGGCGTGATCGTCAACCGGGTGCGGACGGCGCGGGAGTTGAAATCGGTGTTGGGCGAAGAAGCGGTGCTGCTCACCGGGCGGATGCGGCCCCTCGACCGAGACCAACTGTTCGACACGCGGTTGAGGCCGCTGCTGTCCAACGCGAAGACCGATCAGAAGCCGCCGAAATTCGTCATCGGGACGCAGTGTCTCGAAGTCGGGGCCGACTTCGATTTCCACGCTCTCGTCACCGAGTGCGCCAGCCTGGACGCCCTGCGGCAGCGGTTCGGCCGGCTGAACCGCGTGGCGAACCGAGACAGTGCGAAGGCGGTGGTACTCATCCGCGGCGACCAGACGGACGACACTTCGGAAGACCCGATTTACGGGGCGAGCCTGGGCGAGACGTGGAAGTGGCTGATATCGAAGGGGACCGACAGCGTGTTCGATTTCGGCGTGGCGGCGGTGCGGGCCGCGACCGAGAACGTTGACCTGATCCCACTGAACGCCCCCGCCCCGGACGCGCCGGTGCTGTTCCCCACCCACCTCGATTGCTGGGTTCAGACTCACCCCATTCCCACCCCCGACCCGGACGTGTCCGTCTTCCTTCACGGGCCGAAGCAGGCCGGTCAGCCCGACGTGCAAGTGGTGTTCCGTGCCGACCTGGGCAGTGATCCGAAGAAGTGGTCGGAGGTCGTTTCGCTCTGCCCGCCGTCGTCGTCCGAGGCGGTGGCGGTGCCCATCGGTCTGTTCAAGAAGTGGCTGGCGGGTGAATCGGCCGACGATGCCGGTGGTGACGTGGAAGGGTCCGAACCGCCTGAAGCCGCCGAGCCGGAAGAGGCCGGCCCGCGTGTGGCGCTCTGTTGGATGGGAGCGGAATCGGACGACACGGCCCCGGTGTCCGCCCCGTCCGCCGTGCGACCGACGCGAACGTATGTGGTGCCGTGTTCAGCCGATGAGGTGGGTTCGCTCGGCGACTTCATCACCACCCCGCCCGCCGACTATGCCGAAGAAGCGTTCCAACGGTCGCGGGACAAGATCGTGCTGCGGTTGTCGGGGTTGGTGCTGTCGGAGGAGTTGAGCGACCAAGAGGCCGAAGAACTCGTCAATGCCGGCATCGAACAGCGGTTGAAACCCGACTCGCCGGAATGGGAACAACGGGCGGTGAAGGAGTTGACCGACCCGAAGAAGCGGAGCGTGGAGAAGCACCCGGTTGACGGGCTGGTGGTCATCGGCAAGCGGCGACTGCACCAGTTCGACCCGGAGTTCCTGGACGACGGCAACTCGTCCTATTCGCCCGGCCGTGCCGTGTCGCTGGAAGATCACTCCCGCGGGGTGGCCGAGTATGCCGTTCGATTCGCCGAACCGCTCGGGTTGGATGCCGAGACGTACCGCCGGGCCGGGTTCTTCCACGATCTGGGGAAACTCGACCCGCGGTTCCAGGCGATGCTGAAGCAGAGTTCGCCCCGCACTGCCGTTGGCGTACCGCTGGCGAAGTCGGCCAAAGGCCCGCGGTCGAAGGCCGAGCGCGATGCCGCCCGCGAAGTCCACCGCTACCCGGCCGGTGGGCGGCACGAGCTGCTTTCGGATGCCCTCCTTGCCACGGTCACGTCCGACGACCTGTTCGGGCATTTGGTCGCCACGCATCACGGCTCCGCCCGCCCGTTCGCCGACCCGGTGGACGAGAACGACGCGGTGAGAGCGCCGTTCGCGGGCGAACTGTTCGGGGTGAAGTTCAACGTCGCCTCATCGAAGCAAGACATCGCCGCGTGGAATGGTGTGTTGCCGGAACGCTTCTGGCGGGTGGTGCGGAAGTACGGGTGGTGGGGGTCGGCGTTCCGCGAAGGGGTGTTCCGGCTGGCCGACCACGCCCAGAGCCGTGCCGAACAAGAGAAGGACTGGGCGCCAACCGACGTGCCCGGCGACGTGAAGCCGCCACCACTGGCACCGTATGCCGAACCCCAACGCTGGCACCCGCTCCCACTCCCCGGCCTCGACGGGGCCAACCCGCTCGCCTTCCTCGCCGCCGTGGGAACGCTCCGGTTGGCGGATAAGGCGTTCCCCGGAACGCGACTGAGATGGCAACTCGCTGGCGTGTGGCATCCGATACTTGAACTTCCCGGCCCCCTCACGGGCGAATCACTGGTTCAGCATTTGCACACATTCACCCACCGAACCGCCGATCCGACTGCGGCAGCAGGCGTGAAGGGGCTTGAGAAGGAACATCAACGCCGAAAGAAGGCGATGGAGAAAGCAACCGACGCGATCAAAAAGCGGAAGCTACGCGGCAAAGACCGAGAGTTGGCGGTAGCTGAAGAAGTCACACCGCTCGAACGAGAGGTGCAGACCGCTCGAACGGAATGGCTGGCCGCGCTCGACGCGGCCGTCCCCGCCCCCTTCCTATCATTAGGCAAGTCGATTGCGGTGCCGAAAGAAGAGTTCGCCCGCTTCGCTGTTCGATCCGCTGAACGCTTGCACCGAGATGGTTTAGGTGAGCGGGCGGACGCAGACTTCTGTCCGGCCTTTGGCTGTGAGGTGAGTACCGACCAATACGGCCGAATCACCCCCACGCAGTTTCAACTCATCACCGGCTCGGGGCACCAGTTCTTCCTCGACACGTTAGCGTCGCTCATGCGGGAAGTCGGCGTTGAACACCTTCACCGTGCGCTGTTCGGCCCGTGGGAATATTCCGACCCACGGTTGTCGTTTCGGTGGGATCCACTGGACGACAGACGGTACGCCGTCAGTTGGGATGATCCATCTTCCACTGAAGTCCGAACCGAGCACGGTGCGAACCTTCTCGCGGCATTCGCGCTTCCGTTATTTCCAGTCGTGCCATACGAGGGCGGTGCCGAAACGACCGGCTTCAGTCACACCAACCGCGAGTGGCATTTCAGTTGGCCGGTGTGGAAAACGGCGTGTGGCGTAGACGTGGTGCGATCCTTGTTTGCTCTCGAACATCTGCATAACTCCGAAACGGACCGGGTGAAACTCTCCGCCGTTGGGGTCAGTTCCGTATTCCGGACGCGCAAGTTCGAGGTTGGACGGCCGCCATTGTCCAAGTGGAACCTCTGTCCAGCCATAACCGTGTGAAGCCGCTGCTGTCGCGCTCGGATGATCCGTGCCCGCCGCTTCCCGACTCCCGAGTGAAACGCCGGAGTCACAATTGCAGCGCACCCACTCGGACACCACCGCCCCCATCAGGACTCAGGCCGACAAGTAAGGGCGGTGTGTTTCTCACTCGTTGCCCGCGGGTCCTTCCGGGGGAAGAATGGATCACCCCCCACAGGGAATAGTCGAGCATGGGGAGAGAGTTTGTTTTGTCACCCGTTCGGAGTCCCTTCCATGTCTGCCATCACCCAACGCCGCTACCGCGAAGCCAACGTGAACGCCTTTCGCAAAGTGTTGGTGCGATGGCTGGACAAGCTGCCGGCCGACGGGTGGGAAGGCGGTGTTGAGGAGTTGGGTGAAGCGTTGTGGACGATCACCCGCCGCGACCCGTCATCAACCTACATCCCGAGCGGCACCGGGTTGGGCCGGGTCATCGCCGCCGAGCAAGGGTTCATCCGCGGGCGGGGGTTCGTGGTATCATCCCACCGCACCAAACACGCCCGCACCTTACGGTTCAACCGCGTCTGACGGGCGACACCTTCACCCCGAGAATCCCGCCGTGGTCCGCATTCGCAAACCGTCTGGCTGGTTCATGCGGTCGAAGCCGAAGGTGCTCACCTCGACCACATGCCCGAAGTGTCTCAAGCCGGCCGCGGTCGGTGTGCGGACGGCTGGCCCGTTCACGCGGTTCTGGTTCTGCAACAAGGGGTGCGGGTGGGCGAGCTGGCGGCCGCCCGCACCGTTGCCGTGCGTGAAGTGTGCGGGGCCGACCATCTGGGCCGCCAGCCGGCTGTCGATCAGTTGCTACAAGTGCGGGCATCGCGTCCGGATGGATTCCCTTTTTTCCGTCTAACTTGGCAACCCCGACTGCAATGACTCGCCGCCCCTGTATGCGTGGGCCGCGAAGCGGAATCGGGTGTCCGCCGTGTCCCTTTTGGCACTCTAACTTGCCAGTTCGACGGCAAACGGGGGCAACAAATCGCCAACCGCCCTTCCGTCGGTGTTGGTGGCCCTGCAAGAATCGGTATGGGTGTCGTCGGCCGGGTTATGGACCATGCGCTTGCCGGAGATGTTGTACTGCGCTTCGCCGGTAGCAGACAGGCGCACGAAATTGAAATTGTCGACATAGTAATCCGGGTCGACGCGCGCCGCCGCAGGCCCGGCGTCATTGCCGGCCTTG
>JANNDF010000884.1:0-19668 GCA_031387445.1 Planctomycetia bacterium | reverse complement strand
GTCGGCGTCCTCTCGGCCCGCCGGCTGACGTGGTTCGCCGTCGGCCGGCTCCGGGCGCGCGGGTTCAACCAGAGTCACGCGCTCATCGTCGGCACCGGCCGGCTGGCCCGCCGCACCGCGAAGTCCCTGGCCGACTCCGCGTGGAGCGGCATCCAGACCGTCGCGTATGTGGAGGACGACCCGGAGACGCACCAGAAGCACTCGGACATCCCCGTCGTCGGCCCCATCGCCGACCTGCCGATGCTGGTCGAGAAGCACCACATCGAACACGTGTTCATATCGCTGCCGATGAACCGCTACGCCGACGCGCGGCGGGTGTTTGACCTGCTCTCGCAGACCATCGTGGACGTGCGGCTGGTGGCCGACGCGCCGGCCCTGTCCGCCCTGTCACTCACCACCAGCACCGTCCACGGGATGACGTTCATCGGCCTGCGGGAGGGCACCTACCACGGGGTGAACGTGTGGGTGAAGCGGGCGATGGACGCGGTACTGAGCGCCGTCGCCCTGGTCCTGCTCGCCCCGCTGCTGCTGCTCATCGCCCTGCTGGTGAAGTGGACCAGTCGCGGGCCGGTGTTCTATCGCCAGGAGCGGTGCTCGCTAAACGGCCACCCGTTTCAGATGCTCAAGTTCCGCACCATGCGGACGGACGCCGAGGTGAACGGCCCGCAGATGACCGCCGCCCGCGACCCCCGTTGCACCGGCTTCGGCACCTTCCTGCGGGTGACCAACCTGGACGAACTGCCGCAACTGTTCAACGTGCTGAAGGGCGACATGAGCCTGGTCGGGCCGCGACCGGAGCGGCCGGTGTTCGTGCGGAAGTTCCAGAAGAGCATCCCGAACTACATGGCCCGGCACGCGGTCAAGTGCGGCATGACCGGGTGGGCCCAGGTGAACGGTTGGCGGGGGAACAGCAGCCTCCGCCGACGGGTGCAGTACGACCTGTACTACATCACCCACTGGAACCCGCTGTTCGACCTGCGGATCATGGTCCTGACACTGTGGCACATGATCTCCCACCGCAGCAAGCACGCGTATTGAGTAGATGCCGCCTGCCGGGCGGCACTGGTGAATAGTGCCGCCCGGCAGGCGGCACCTACTTTGCTCACGCCGACGACACTTCCCCGCGGGTGCCCGTCGCCGGGTTGAGGAGTGCCACCGGCTCCGGAACGTGCAGTAGTTTTTCGGCCGTCCACTTCCCACCGACCGCTGGCACCAGTTCGCTCACCGACACGTTCGCCGACCGGCCCATCGTGCCCCACGCCTGCACCCCGTGCCCGTCAAGCAAGCACAGCAACAACACCTTGCACACGATGCCGTGCGCCACCACCACCACCCGCCCGCCGGGGTGAGCGGCACACACCTCGTCCCACGCGGGGAGCAACCGGCCGACCAGTTCGTCGAACGATTCCGCGCCGGGGGTGGTGAAGGCGGTGTCACCGGCCGACCACGCGGCGACGGTGTCGTGCCACGGGCCGATCTGGGTGTCGAACGGCATCCCGGCGAGGGGGCCGATCCGCCGTTCGTACAGTGCCGACACGACACTGTGCGGCACCCCGCAGGCGGCGGCAATCGGCATGGCGGTGTTGATCGCCCGCACCATCGCCGACGACACCACCGCCGTGGGCCGATGTTGCGGGAACCATCCCGCGACGGCCGCGGCCTGCTGAAAACCGAGGGGACTCAAATCCACGTCCGACTCGGCCCCGTTGAACACGTGCGGGGCGGTCGTTTCGGCATGGCGGATGAGCCAGACACGTTCCGGGAGCAATGGGAACCTCCGTCAAGATATTGGCCACGCGTCGCCGACCCGCCCGGTGCGGCAGACGCACTCGGTGCCGCACAGCCCGCACGCCCGCACCAGCGGGCCGAGCACGCGGCGGAGCAGCCCGCCGTTCGTGCGGTCCTGGGCGTCGGCCTGCGGCACCAGTCGGGTCACGCGGTAGCGGAGCCACTTGCCCAGCACCGCCACCGTTTCGGGTGCCAACTTCCGATCCAGTTGGATCCGCTGCGAACCCAGCGCGAGCGTCCACCCGCTGCCCCGCGGTGAGCGGAGCAGTTCGGCGTCCTCGTCCGGATCGGTGAGGAATTTGCCGGCCACCACCAGCCCGCGGGAAGTCATCACCACCTCACCCAATTCACGCTCGGCCGCGTCGGGCAGATCAATCCGCAGCACCGCATCGGGGTAAGCCGAGAGGATGCGACGACAGGCCGCCGGCGACGACTCGGCCAGTTCGAACACCGGCACCGCCGGCCCGACACTCGCCCACGGTTCGCTCTCCCGCCACCGCCACACGACGAACTGCAGGCGCAGCACGTCGGCCGTCGGCGTGCCGCACAACACCCGCAGGTGCGGAAGGAACCGCAGCACGCGAAGGAGGTCGAGCGGCTGGAACCCGGCCGCGAACGCGGCCGAGATGAGCCGAATGCCCAACCGCGCGGAGTCGGCCCCCGGCACCAGGTCGTCGGTGTGGGCGACCTCCGCAGCCGCCTCGGCGAACTCGGCGGACAGTTCCCCTTTGAAGAACGGCTCGAACACGCCCACCAGCGCGGCCACCCGCTCGCGGCCCAAACTGGCACCGTCGCTCACTTGCAGCATTCGGGCGGCGGCGAACAGGTGAACGAAGGCGGTGCCGCGGTCGAACCCGTCGGCCGCATCGGAGATCAGGTCGGTCAGCGCCCGCCCGCGGTCTTCGGGCGTGCCGCGGTCGGCGCTCGCCCGGCACAGCCGCGTCAGCCAGCGGGCGTTCGCCTTACTCCTCTTCACGTTCGGCACGATGGTCCGCCACGCGGCATCGACCACCAGTCGCTGACCAACGGGCAATTTGGCTCGGGTGAACGCGACGGCGGCGTACAGCAGCCCCGCCAGCACCGCACACCCGAGCGCCGCGAGGAACGGCTGCGTGACGAATGGCAGCAGCACCAGCACCAGCCCGAGTACGAGCACCGGCGCGGCCGCGAACACGCCGACCACCCGCGGGTCGAACCGCCGCTCGCCCTGCGGCTTCTCGGTGAACTCCTCCTTCGGCGTGACCACGTGCAGCGTGCGGCCGGCGGGCGAGTCGATCACCTCGACCGTGTACCCGTCGCCGGCCAGTCGCGAGTTCGTGACGGCCAGCGGCGGGGGCACGGGCGTGAACGGGTCAGTCACCGGGGCGAGGCAGTTCGGGCACAGGCCTGTGTGGGCGTCGGCGGCGGCGCGGGTGAGTTCGTCCGGCACCGGGTAGCCGACGGCGGTTTGCCGGGCGGCGACCGCTTGAAGCACCTGTTGCGGGGTCGAGTGAGGGAAGAAGCGGGCTGTCAGCGAATACGCGGAATCGACGGCGGACGGGTCGGCGGTGGTCGTCGCGGCGGTCACGGCCTCTTCGACCTGCGGGCGGGGGTCCACCGCCACCCCGCGGTCGAACTGCAAGCGGTGGGCCTTCCACAGGTGCTTGATGAACCCGCCGCGGCGGAACGTGCCCTGACACTTCGGGCACTTCAGCTTCACCTCGCGGTCGGCCGCCTGCACCATCGCGTCGAGCGTGTCGCACTTCTCCACCCGGCTCTGGAGTTCGATCATCCGCTGGAGCGCCTTCGACCGCGACAACTCGGCGGTGACAGCCCGCACGATCGGCCCGACGGTCGGCGGGTTGTCCGGCACCGACGCCAGCAGCGCGCCGGCCGCGGCCAGCCGCACCCCCACCGGGTTGTCGCGGTCGTGCAGGGCTTGCGCGGCCAGAAGCACCACCGCCGACGGCAGCGGTTCGGGCATCGTCGCCACGTACTCAAGCGCCACCCGCTTGCCCTCAGCGGACGATTGGAGCAGGGTGAACGCCTTCACCGCGTCGGCCCCGGAGCGGGTGCGGGCGACCAGCGCGGCGAGCGCGGCCTGACGCTCCGCGCCTTGCGGCGCGGCCACGGCTTGGCGAACGAGTTCGTCGAGTGGGGGCACGGTCACTTCATCTCAACGGTGATGGTGGCCGGTGCCAGGCACACCTTGTCGCTGCACGCCACCAGCGTCACGCGGGCGGTCAATTTCTTTACGTCCTTGATGTCCTCGTGGTACAACTCCACCACCACGCCGAACGCACCGTCGTACACCGCGTGCTCACCCAGGTCGGACTTCTTCGGCGTCCCCTTCGGGTACTTCGGAACCTGACTCGCAACCTTCTTGCCGTCCGCGCGAAGTTCGACCACCGTCGCCGACTCGGCCAGTGTGTCGTTGCCCACAGGGTTGGCGTAAATGTGCCACCCCTTCGCCACGGTGATCGTCACGTTCACCGTCTCCAAACCGTCCGCCAAATTGCCGCCGTGCAACTCCACCTTTACCACGTCGGCCGAACTCTTCGGGTTCTTCACCGTGTCGGCCATGCGCGTGGACAAGTCGCGGAAGGCGTCGAGTGCCAGCCCCGCATCGAGGGCGGCGAGCGCCTGCGGCACGCTCGCCGGGTCGGCTTTCATCGACGCCCCGAACCGCTTCAAGTCGCGCTCGAACATCTGCCGGCAACTCTCGTCGTCGCGGACCTTCCACAGCCGCAGCAGGTTCCGCAGGCTCATGCCGTTGGCCGACGGCTGCGCGCCGTCGTAGCTGTCCATGCCGCGGGCGAACAGTTTCTCGCCGTCCGACGGCGTGTTGTAGAAGCCGGCCGTCACCGTCTTGCCGTCCGTCGGGCTGAACTTCTGCAACTGCCAGCCGAGCAGTTCCCTCGCCCGCTTCTGCCACTTGGCATCGCCGGTGGCGTCGAACAAGTTCAGCAAGCCGTCGATCGTGAAGGCGTGGTCGTCGAGGAACGCCGTGCCCTTCGCCTCCGGCTTGCCGCCCGGCTTGGCCGCGTAGGTGCGGAGCGGCCGGCCCTCCTTGCTCCGCACGTTCGCGTGCAGGAACTCGGCCGCCTTCTCCGCCGCGGCGGTGTACTTCGGCTCCTTCAGTACCTGTCCGGCGAGGGCATACGCGGCGATCATCTGCCCGTTCCACGCGGTGATGAGCTTGGTATCCAGGAACGGCCGCGGTCGCTTGGAGCGGAGGTCGAACAGCTTCTTCTTCAGCGGGGCGAGCTTCGTCAACTCGTCGCCGGTCGGCCACTTCGCCAGCCGCGGGATGTGGTACTTGCCCTCGAAGTTCGGCTTGTCGGTCAGCCCGTACACCTCGCGGAACAGCTTCGCCTCCGGCTCCTTGTCGAGTGCCGCCTCCATCTCCTTCGGCGTCCAGACGTAGAACCTGCCCTCCTCGTCTTCGCTGTCGGCGTCGAGCGCGGAGTAGAAGTACCCTTCCGGGGCGGTCATCTCGCGGGCCACGAACGCCAGGGTTTCGTCGATCACCCGCTTGTACGCCGCGTTCGGGTTCCGGCGGTACGCCTCGCAGTACAGTTCCACCAGTTGGGCCTGGTCGTACAGCATCTTCTCGAAGTGCGGCACGGTCCAGGTGCGCTCGGTGCTGTAGCGGTGGAAGCCGCCGCCGAGGTGGTCGTAGATGCCCCCGCGGGCCATGCCGTCGAGCGTGCTGGCCATGCGCTTCGCCAACTCTTCTTGCCCCGGCTTCGCCGACTGCTTCAACAGGAACATGAGCGCCGCCACGCGGGGGAACTTGGCCCCGCGGTAGTTGTTCACCGCCCGCCCCAGCCCGCCGTGATCCGGGTCGAACTCGAACTCGCCGGCGGCTTCTGCCACCAACTTGGCGTCGAGCGACACGAGCGCGATGCCGCGCGCCGCCCGGTTCAACTCGTCCTGCGTCATCTTGGCGATGTTGTCGGCCTGCTCGTACAGGTCCTTCTTCTTGTCGCGGTGCAGTTCGGTGACCTTCTTCAGGATGCTCATCATGCCGGGCGAGGTGTCGTCGCCGAACTTCTTGTCGGCCGGCGGAAAGTAGGTGCCGCCGAAGATCGGCTTGCCTTCGGGCGTGAGGAACATGGTGAGCGGCCAGCCGCCGCTCTGCCCGGTCGTTTGCAGGGCGGTCATGTACACGTCGTCCACGTCCGGGCGCTCCTCGCGGTCCACTTTGATGCAGACGAAGTTTTCGTTCAACGCCTTCGCAATCGCCGGGTCGGAAAAGCTCTCCTTCTCCATGACGTGGCACCAGTGGCACGACGAGTACCCGATGCTCAGGAAGACCAGTTTGCCCTCTTTCTGGGCCAGGGCGAAGGCCTCCGGCCCCCACGGGTGCCAATCGACCGGATTGTGCGCGTGCTGGAGCAGGTACGGACTGCTCTCGGTGGCCAGACGGTTCGCTTTCGGTTTCGGCTTGGGCGGGTCGGCGGCGGGAACCATCGGCAGCACCACGACGACGAACAGGAACGCCACGACGAGACGCAAGGTAGTCATCGGCTCGCTCCCGGACGACGGGGACAACACCCCTGATACGAGTTACTATGGTAGCGTGCCGACGGTTTGGCGAGTCGAGAACACACCGCACCCACCCCTCCCCAGGTTTCCCCACCATGCCCCGCCCGCTCCTGACCCTCGCCCTGCTCGTCGGCCTGGCCCTGCCCGCCTTCGCCCAGCCCGATAAGGCGAAGGACGACGCCGAGGCGGTCAAGAAGCAGAAGACCGTCGCCGTCGAGAACCTGAAGACGCTCAAGATCACCAAGCCGACGCTGGTGGAGACCGCCGCCCTGCTGGTGTACGCCGACATGCCCGAGGAGAAGCTGAAGCCGGTCGCCGAAGCGGCGCAGAAGACCTACGAGCGGGCGGTGAAGGATCTGAAATTCGGTGAGAAAGACCGCCTGTGGACCGGCAAGTTGACAGTGTACGCGCTGGCCGACCGGCCGACCGAGTACACGCGGTTCGTGAAACTGGTGGAACAGCGGAGCGGCAAACTGGACGCCGACGAGATGCAGTCGCACGGGCTCAAGCCGCAGCCGTATGTGGCGGTGACGACCGCGGCGGGGTCGAGAACGGCCGACGCCGACCTGCGGGTCGAAGCGGTGACGGCGGTGGTGGCCGCGCTCGCCGATCAGAAGGCCGGCGCGACGCTCCCGTCGTGGCTGCACGCGGGCATGGGCAAGGCCATCAGCTACCGCACCGAGGGCAACGCGAGGCTGATGGAAGCGCACAAGGCGAAGGTGAAGGGGCTGTTCACGAGGGCCAAAGTGGGCGGGTTCAAGGTCGGCGACATTTGGAGCGACACCAAGCCGAAGGACTACGACACGCTGGCCGTCAGTTTCGCGGAGTATCTGATGTACGGGGCCGACGCGGAGAAGACCGGCAAGTTCCTGGGGGGCTTTCGGACGAGCGAGGACCGCCGCGAGGCGAACGTGATGACCGCCCTCACCGACGCCGAGTGGAAGGCGGACGACCTCGACACGGCCTGGAAGAAGTGGGTGATGGGCATCAAGTGAGGTGGTGCCGCCTGCCGGGCGGCACTGCTTGGGTGTGCCGCCCGGCAGGCGGCACCTACTTCAGCACCCCCTTCACCACGCTCCCGCCGTGGCTGATGTGCGTCGGGCGGCCGGTCTGATCCGGCACCATGGCTTCCGCATCGATACCGACCGCGTGGTAGATGGTCGCCGCCAGGTCGCCGGCCGAGACGGGGTGTTCCACCGGATACGCGGCTATCTTGTCGCTCTTGCCGTACACCAGTCCGCCGTTCGCCCCGCCGCCGGCCAGAAGTGCGAACCCGCACTGCGGCCAGTGATCCCGTCCGGCGGAGGCGTTCACCTTCGGCGTTCGGCCCATGTCGCCCGTCACTACCACCAGCGTGCGGTCGAGCCTCCCCGAGTCTCGCAAGTCATCAATCAATGCCGACACCGCCCGGTCGAGGTACGGCAGCAGGATGTTCTTCAGCATCCGGAAGTTGTTGCTGTGCGTGTCCCAGTGGCCGTTGCCCTGGGCCGCTTCGGTGTGAACCGTCACGAACGACACGCCGGCTTCGACCAACCGCCGGGCGAGTAGCGTGGACGAGCCGAACAGGTCGCGGCCGTAGCGGTCTCGTGTGCGGGGCGACTCCTTCGACAGGTCGAACGCCTGCCGTGCTCGCGGCGACGTGAGCAAGTCGAACGCCTCCGCCCGCTTGCCACCGAGTGCGTCCGCGGCCGACCCGACCCGCCGAACTGCTTCCAGTTGATCGACCAGACTCCGCCGGGTGTTCAGCGCGTCGAGCGTCAGCCCGCCCTCGAACTTCGGCAGCGTCGGTTCGCCCATTGGCATGTGGTCGTGGTCGTAGAAGTCCACCTTCGCCTTCGCCCACTTCGGATCGCAGGTGCTGAACAGCGGGTCGTACTTCGGCCCCAGGTAGCCGCCATACGGCCCGGCCCGCCGCAACCCCTGGCTGTACCCCGGAAACGCCGGCAGCATGACGTACCCCGGCAGTTCCCCGCCGCGGCCGACGCCGAGGTACTGGCACACGCTCGGGATGCTCGGGTGGTTCGTCGGCTTGGCGTGGTAGTCGGTCTGGTCCTGCCCGCCGGTGAACCCGGTCATCACGCCATACGGGTTGTGCGAGTTGTACCCGTGCGACACCGTGCGGATGAGCGTGCAGTGCGGCAGCCGCTGGGCGAGTTGCGGGACGTGCTCGGTCACCCGCACGCCGGCGATCGGTGTGGCGATGGTGCCGAACTCGCCGCGGATTTCGGCCGGGGCGTCCGGCTTCGGGTCGAACGTGTCGATGTGGCTCGGCCCGCCGAACAGGTCGATCAGGATGATGGCATCGGCCGACGCCTTCGGCTTCCTGTCAGTCGCTGAAGCAAATGGTGCGAAGGCGGCACCGAGCGCGGCGAGCGAACCGGCGCGGAGCAGGTCGCGGCGGGAGAGGCGGTCGCACGCGGCGGAGGCGTGCCCGAGGATGCGGAGCATGAGAGGTGCTACCGGCGGGGAGGTGGGGAAAGCGTACCCCGCCGGCTGGGATAACGCAACGAGTGGGTGGGTCGCATCCGACCAACACCGCATCGAGCAGCGGGTTGGCACGTATTCCAGAAATGTGGGGATTTCGTTTTGACAAATGGGGGCATACTTGTCAACATGTCCCCATCAAGTGGCCTCCTCCACTCTGGGCCGGCTTGGCTCCCCCTCACCCACAGGTGTCGTCGTGAAGCACCCCGTTCACCATCTGGCCCCCTGCTTGCTCGAGCTGGAATCTCGGGACGTGCCCGCCGGGAACGTCGCGGTCTTTCAACTCGGCACCGAACTGCGTGTCATCGGCGACGCCGAGGCCAACTCCTTCACCATCCGGGGCCGCGGCCCCGGTGTGGTCGAAATCCAGGGGCACAACACCACGATCAACGGGGCAAACGCGAAGGTCGTTGTCACCGGGGTCGAGTGGTTGCGGGCCACCGGTCGGGCGAACGACGACATCATCAAAACCCGTGACCTGGAGATCGCTCGGGTGGACGTGTTCGGTGAGGGTGGGAACGATGTGCTGGAACTGAGCGGCACGAAGGGCGTGGAACTGCCGTCGTACTACTACGACGACCGGGGGCTTGACCTGTTCGTGAGCGGCGGGAGCGGGGGCGACACTATCCGCATCACCGGCACGGATGTGCAAGGGAACTTCGCCAGCATCGGCGTCCAAGACGGTGAGGGCCGGAACAGCATCACCATTTCCGACACGAACGTCGAACCGGCGGCGGGGAATTGGGGCGGGTTCTTCTATCTGTCTGTGTACAACGGGTACACTCAGGGTGGAGAGATTACCATCCAGGGACTGGAGGTGAACGCCGTGGCCCCCGACTCGGAGCCGTACTTCGGTTGGAACCCATGGTACATGGAGATTAACGGTTCAGACGGCGACGACCAGATTAAACTCCGCAACTGGAACCTCTCCGGCCGCGGCAACGACACCGATCTGTACGGCGACATGTACGCAATTGGCTGGGGCGGGACCGACCGGATCGAGGTGGAGAACGTGTCGATGAACCTGTTCACGGCGGCCGGAATCGGCCGGTCGAATTACATCAACTCCAGCTTCGATGCCGACCAGGTGATGATGCGAAACGTCCGGCACGAAGTCGGGACGATCGACGAGACGGCACTTTCGGGCAACTTCCTGGGCATTGTGGCCGCGGAGGCCGACCTGCGGAACGTGGATGTCACCTCGGCCACCGGGTTCGCCAGTCTCTATATGTCTTCGCCATACGACGATCTGACCCGTGCCGCGTCCTTCACCCTGGCCAACGTGACCGTCAGCGGTTGGGAAGGCGGAGCGTTTACGGATATCTACACGGGCGAGGGGAGCGACTCCGTCCGGGTCACGAACTCTGAACTCGGGTATGTCACGGCCGACCTCGGCGAGGGGCATGACAGTCTGATGTTCGTGAACGTCGCCTTCAACGCGCCGCGCTTCGTGAACGAGTGGGGCGAGTACGGCGGGATTGAGACCGGCGGCGGGGACGATACGGTGAGCCTGATCAACTGCGAAGGCGAGACCGTGTACATCAGCACGGGCGACGGAGACGACACCGTGAACCTGACGAACAACACGTTCGTGTCGGTCGCCCTGTTCGGCGGGGACGGCACCGACGACCTGAACCTGTTCAACAACACCGGCCTATTCGACATCGACGGGTTCGAGTGGTGAACCGACGGCGACCCGGAGACTCGCGCCGGCGCTGGCCGGTGGTCTCGCCGGGTTGCACCCTCGTCTCGCCAGCACTACTTCTTCGCCGGCAGTTGGCACAAGCCATCTTTACACGGCACCAGCTTGAAACGGTTCTTCGCCACCCACAGGTACACCTTGTTGCCCAGCCACGGCACGCCGGGGATGTACAGGAACGGGGCGAACAGCGCGGTCAGCGGCAGCCGCCACGACATCCAGCGGAACGCCTTGAACCCGGCCGGGGCGTGCTTGCGATCCGGCGTCAGCAGGTGCATCTCTTCAATCAGTCGTTTCAGTTCCAACGGCACGTCGGTCTTGGGCAGGTGGGCCACGTCGCGGGCGTCGTGGTAGGTGATCTGTTTGAACCAGTCCAGACCGCGGACCAGCCGCACCCCGCGTTGACAGAGCGGACAGGCACCGTCGTACAGCACCACCGCCTTGCCGTCGGCGGCGGGCGGCAGGGCGGGCGTGGTCGGCGTCGGTGCGGTTGCGGTGCTCATGGCGAACCTGCGGGGCGAATCAAGGTCCACCATTTATACCGCGAAATGTTGGCCGTCGTTCACCGAATGGTATAATGTCGTTGCCTATCCCGTCTACGATGATCGCGCTTCTCCGAACCGGCCCGCCCAGGGGCTGTCTGTTCCCTGTAACCCACCCGCCAACCGCCATGAACCTGCTGCAAGGACTCGCCCGCCTGTTCGTGAACCCCATCGCCGGGGTCGAGTCTGGCACCCCCACACCCTCCGGGGCTCACCCTCCCATGCAACTCGACGACGACCTCCTGCTGTGCGACGACCTGCCGCCCGAGGCAAAGGCGCTGCTCGACTCCGCCGACCTCGCCATTGCCGACGTGCGGGGCCGCACCGATCGCTCAATTGCCGCCATCCGCGACGACTCCGACCGCAAGGTGGAGGAGATCAAGCGGACGGCGGACGCCGAAGTGGCGGCGGTGCAAACGGAGGCGGCGAAGGAACTGTCCCCCCTGCTCCGCGACCTGTTCCACCAATTGAAGGCGATGCAAGCCGAGTTCATGAAGGACGGCAAGCTGGACGAAGCCTTGGCCGTGCGGAACCGCCTGCGGGGGCTGCGGAGCGACCTGTTCGGCGTGAAGCCCGATCCGGGCAACCTGACCGAGTTCAGCGCGGCCGATTTCAGCCGGGCGCTGGTGTTCGAAGTGGTGGGCAGTGCCGACGGCAACATTTGGGGCACCGACATTTACACCGGCGACTCGCGGCTGGCGGTGGCGGCGGTGCATTCCGGTGCCGTGCGGGTGGGTGAGCGGGCACTCGTGCGGGTGGCACTGAGCAGCGGCAGCGAGCGGACCTTCGACGGGTCCGAACGGTACGGCATTCGCAGTCTGGATTACGGCAACTACTCCCTGGCGTTTCGCGTCGAGAGGATTTGACGGCGAGCGGCGCGACGTGAGTCCGCCGGTTCGGGTTCGGGTGAACCGCCGGCGTCAGGCGGCCGGGTGCGCCACCCAGCCCGCTCACGCGGGCGGTTCCAGAAGAGACAACCGGCGGACTCACGTCGCGCCGCTCGCCATGAGGTGCCCATGCCCACCCCCTACGCCTTGCCCGAATGGGACCTGCTGCTGAAGGCCGTGGTGGCGTCGCCGGGCGACGACCTGCCGCGGTTGGTGGCCGCCGACTGGCTGGACGAACACGGTGAACCCGAGCGCGCCGAGTTCGTCCGCGTACAAGTCGAGCGGGCGAAGGCCGACCGCCCGGAACTGAAGTATCGGGAACAGCAGTTGTGGAACAACCCGCTGCTCGGCCCGCTCTGGGCGGTGGAGGCGTGCCCGCACATCGCCACCCTGGACTTCGGCACGAGCGTGCGGGCGGTCGGGCTGAACGGGGCCGAACGGGTGACGTTCCACCGCGGGTTCCCGTCCCGCGTCGCCTGCACCGCCGACGAGTGGCTGCGGTACGGCGGTGGTATCGTACCCCGCCAGCCGGTGCGCGAACTGTCTCTCAGTCGGTGTTCGGAAGTCGAGCTGGCCCGCTGGTGGACGATGGCCGACACCCTCCGCCCGCTGGCGAAACTGGACCTCGACCACCCGTCGCTGATCACGGTCACGTTCATCCGCAGTCGCATCTGCCCCGGCGTACCGGTGTTCACCCCCGACGGCCTGGTCGAAGACGAGATCGTCAGCGGGCGAACCGCAGCACCACCGAGGCGCGGCACATCGCCGTCGCCCCCGCTCTCCGGCCCGGAAGACCTGCCGGGAAGGTACGACATCCCGTTCTGATGTGCTCTGCTCGCTCCGCGAGCGGCTTTTGATCCGCTCGCGGAGCGAGCAGTACACCGAACCCGACCCGCCTGCCGCGTGTCCTTCCCGCACGTCCCCGGAGTGTGCCGGTTCGCACCCGACTTTGCGAAGGTCGTAGACCAGGTTCAATTCCTGGCGGGGATACTGTCAGCGACGTAAAACACTTTCATGCCTGCCCCCATCGTGTTCATCAACGCCGTCGGCCTGTCGCCGCGGTTGCTCGCCCACGCCCCGCGGCTGTCCGCCCTCGCCAAGTCCGGCTGGGTGGCCGACATGCCTGAGGTGCTGCCGGCCGTCACTTGCACCGCCCAGGCCACGCTGCTCACCGGGCAGATGCCGAACACCCACGGCGTGGTCGCCAACGGCTGGCTGTTCCACGACACGAACGAGGTGCGGTTCTGGCAGCAGTGCAACCGGCTGATCCGCGCCGAACCGATCTACGAGACCGCCCGTCATGTGGCGGTTCAGAAGGGCCGCGACTTCCGCTGTGCCAAGCTGTTCTGGTGGTTCAACCAGGGGGCGGCGGTCGAGTTCAGCGTGACGCCGAAGCCGTGGTATGCGGCGAACGGGGATAAGGCGTTCGACGTGAGCGGCACTCCTGACGGCCTGTGCGAGAAGCTGAAGAAGGAACTCGGCCCGTTCCCGTTCCCCGCCTTCTGGGGGCCGATGGCCGGCTTGCCGAGCACAACCTGGATCGCCAACTGTGCCACCGCCGTACTCCGCGAATCCATTCCCGACCTGACACTGGTGTACCTGCCGCACCTGGACTACGAGCCGCAGCGCCGCGGGCCGGGCGGGTGCGACATGGCCAAGCACGTGAAGGAACTCGACGACGCCTGTGCGCCGCTGCTGGAGACGGCCGAGAAGCTCGGGGCGAAGGTGTGGGTGTGCAGCGAGTACGCCCACTGCGACGTGGACACGCCCATCTACCCGAACCGTGAGCTACAGAAGCGCGGGCTGGCGAGCGTCCGCCGCGGGCCGTTCGGCGACCAACTCGACCTGTACGACAGCCGGGCGTTCGCCGTGTGCGATCACCAGATGGCACACGTCTATGTGCGGCACCTGACCGACATCCCGCGGGTGAAAGAGGTAATGAGTGGGCTTCCGGGCGTGGGCGAGGTGCTGAGTGGCTCGGAGCGCGATCGGATCCACTTGAACCACGAGCGGAGCGGCGACGTGATCGCGCTCAGCACCCCGCGGGCGTGGTTCGCCTACCCGTTCTGGGAGGACGACCGGCACGCCCCGGACTACGCGCGTGCCGTGGCCATCCACCACAAGCCCGGCTTCGACCCGTGCGAACTGTTCTTCGACCCGAAGCTGTTCGCCCCGAAGTTGCACGCCGCCCGCCGGCTGATCCAGAAGAAGCTCGGCTTCCGCACCACGTTCGACGTGGTGCCATTGGATGCGAGCATCGTGCGGGGGAGCCACGGCCTCGCCGCTGCCGACGAGCGCGACCGGCCCATCCTGATCGGTCACGGGGCGAATCCGGGCACAACCGTGCCCATGACCCGCGTGAAGGAACTGCTGCTGCGAGAGATGGATCTGGTGCCGGCGCACGGTGGCTGACCGCCTCGGATCAGTCACCGTGAGCGAGTGCCCTCACGAGTTGTTGGCCAAGACGAGCGGGACGTCCGCATTGGTCGTCTGCCCCGACTGCACCGTCACCGTCACGGGCGGTGTCAGGTACCCGACCTCGGCCACCGCCGCGACGCTCACGGTGCCCGCCTTCACTCCGGACAGCGTGTACGACCCGTCCGCAGCGGTGGTGGCCGTCGGCTCGCCGGCGGTGAACTGGCCGTCCCCGTTCACGTCCGCATACACCAACTTGCCGGCCACCCCGGTCTCGCCGGCGTCCCGAACGCCGTCCTTGCCCTGGTCGAGATACAGTACCCCGGAGACGGTGCCCGTTTGAGCGGGCGGCGGAGGGGACGGCCGTTGGTGATGCCCGCCGCACTGCCCGTGGCCGTGGTGCCCCCCGGTCGAGTGCGAGTGCGCCGGCTGGGTCCAGTGGTGGGTGTGGGCAGGCCGCGAGTGGTGGTGTGAGAACAAGCTTCCGAAGTGGCCGAACGACAGCGACCCGAAGCAGGTGGCCGCGTTGCGGTCCTCCAGAGCCTCCATCATCAGTTGCGCGGTCGGCCCTTCCCGGCGTTCGAACTCGTTCATGGCACATCCCCGGTCTGAGTATGGTGCCGGTGCGGGCGGGCGAACCGCGATCGCGTACCGGCGGGTGTTGCACCGTAGATCGGTGTCGATCAAATGCCACAACGTGCAGACCGATTGACCGGAACCGGCGTGGGGAAAGGCACCACCGTTGAGGGCGGCGAACGGGCGTGTAAGCGACGGGTGCCGGCGGGAAACACCGGCGTGGGAAATGCGGACGGTTAACAGAGCGGGACAGTGAACCGGCCTCAGCCGCGTTCCTGTCCCGTCGGAATTCAGCCCAGAGCGATGAGGCTCACCCCTTCAGCATGTCGTCGTGCCGCATGCCGCTCGGCGGCAGGTCCGCCTTGCGGCAGTTCGCCAGTGCCGCCTTCGCCCCGGCCAGTTGGTCCGCGTCGTTGTCCTCCCACTCGATGCTCACCGCCCCGTCGAACCCGACCCGGTTCAGCTCGATGAAGATCTCCTCCAGGCTGTTCGCGTCCCGCATGGTGCCGGCCGTCACGAACTTCCACCCGTTCGTCCAGTGGCCCATTGAGCGGTGCCCGCCCAGCCGCCCGCCGCGGCAGTGTTCGCGCTCCACCTGCACGCCCTTGACGTGCGCGCAGTGGATGTACGGCGCGAACTCGCGGATGAACTGAATGACCGACACGTTCTGCCACTCCATGTGCGAGCCGTCGAGGTTGAAGCCGACCACGCCCTCATAGCCCGCCTTGTTCATGTGGTTGATGTAATCGGCGGCGCTCTCCAGGTCGCCCATCGCCCGCTCGCTCGGGTGGCACTCCAAGTCGTAGGTGATGCCGTACTTCTTGCACTCGTCCCAGATCGGCCCGAAGCGTTCCACCAGCAGTTGCAGGCTCACGTCCCGCACGTCTTCGATCTTGTGCCCGTCCATGCTGTCCGGCAGCGGCGGGAAGAGGAACCAGTGGTTCCAGCAGCCGGCGGGCGAGCCGACGAACCCCGGCAGTGCCACCTTGCGCCCTTGCAGTTTGCTCAGGTGCCCGGCCAGCCGCACGGCCGCCATCAGATCCTTCGCCGCCTCCTCGTGAACCAGCTTGGCCACGTCCGCCGGCACGAAGTACGGGTCGGTCCGCGGCGGGGTGTTCCCGGCCTTCCGCCACGCCGAGTACGCCTGACGCGCCGCCCCCTTCGGGTTGCAGAAGTTGAGCGACTTCGCGCTCGGCTCGTCGCCCAGCACCTGCCCTTGCAGGTGTACGGCCACGGTGAAGACCTCCAGCCCGTTCGCCTTCGCCTCGCCCACCATGTTGCCGGCCATCGTCGCGGCACCGGCGTCGGTGTCGGCCTGCCGCAGGTCGAGTTCCCAGCTCGCGGCCTCGTACCCGTCGAACCCGGCGTCGGCGATGAACTTGATCCACTGGGCGTGCGGGATGTTGCCGAACTGCCCCCGCACCAGGCCGATCTGGTGGAAGCTGCCCTTGCCGTTCTTGTGCGTGGCGGTCTGCTTGAAGCCCATCGGGGGAACTCCGGGAAGAGGGATGCGGACGGTCATCGCGTTTTACTAGAGCGGGTCGCTCTCGCCGAGAGCGACCGGCGAATAGGTGCGGGTGGTCAACTTTGCCGGTTGCGCCAGCACACGCGGGCACTCCGCACACGGATGGCGACCGGTTTACCTTCAGTCCACCACCCGCCGGGCGAACAATACTGGTTTGACCTGTTCGGAGTCCGCGCCATGCCCGACCCCCGCGGCACGAAATACCGCTTCCGATTGGATGCCGTCGCCCTGCTGCTGATTCTCGTCGGCGGCGTGCTGACCTACACCCTCGCCACCTACCGCCCGCTCACGGGCCAGCCGAACGTCGTCGGCCCGGCGAGCGACCAGTTTGCCGCACTGTTGACCGATGCCGTCGGGTTCGGCGTGGTCACGTTCGTGGTCGGCTGGTTCGTGTGGGTCGGGTTGTACATCGCCAAGCGGGGCTGGCTGCGACTCACCGTCCGCGGCCTCGGCTGGCTGCTGCTCGCGTTCGTGTCGGCGGTGGCGGGCGATCTGTTCGGAGTGCAGTCGGGCATCGGCCCGGTGTCGGCGTATGGCCCTGGTGGGGCGATTGGTGCATGGGGCCGGTTTCTCCTCACCGATCACATGGCCGCCCCGCTGCCGGTCATCATCGTGGCCGTCACCACCTTTGGCGGTTTGCTGCTCACGATGGACGGCGTGCTGCGAGCCATCGCCCGCGGCGTGTGGTACGGCGTGAAGAAGTTCGCGTTCGGGGCACGCTGGGTGAACGGCCGCGTGGGTGCGGTGGGCGACCGCGTGCTGAGCGGGTTGGCCGAGGGGATGCAGGCGAAGGCCGCCGCTGACACCCCGGTGTCACTGCTCCCCGCACCCGAACCGACGCCGGCCACGCCGATGACGGGCGACATCCCCATCACCCGCCACACCGACATCACCACGGAACTCGTGCCCGCCGAGCCGCCCCCGCCAGCACCGGAACATGTACCCGAACCCGAACCGATTCCGATCACCCGCGGGCCGACACCTGTTGAACCGCCCCCCTTGCGGCTTCTGACGGACGACGACGAAGACGCCGACGAGTCGTCCAGTGACACCCCGGTGTCACCGCCACCGGAGACGCCCTACGAGGTCCCATCCCTCGCCCTGCTCGCCGACCCCGACCCGTACCCGACCGAGGACCGCGAGCAAAAGTTGCGCGACCGCGCCGCCCTGCTGGAGAAGACGTTCACCGACTTCGGGCTGAACATCAAGGTGGTCGGCATCCACACCGGGCCGGTCATCACGCAGTACGAAGTGGCCCTGGAAACCGGCCTGCGGCTCAGCAAAGTGACGGGCCTCTCCGACGACCTGGCGCTGAACATGGGCGTCTCCAGCGTGCGGATCGTCGCCCCGCTCCCGAACCGCACCACCGTCGGCATTGAAGTGCCGAACGACCACCGCCAGACCGTCCGCCTGAAAGAGATCATTCAGGCGACCACCGCGAAGGCGGCCAAGTTCAAGCTGCCGATCTTCCTGGGCAAAGACGTGGAAGGCCACCCGCTGGTGTACGACATGGCCGCCATGCCGCACCTGCTCATCGCCGGCCGTACCGGCACGGGCAAGTCCGTCTGCCTGAACGCCATCATTCACAGCTTCCTGCTCACCCGTGCCCCGGACGACTGCCGGCTGATCCTCATCGACCCGAAGAAGGTGGAGTTCAGCGACTACGCCCGCATCCCGCACCTGATGCACCCGGTGGTGACCGACGACCGCAAGGCCGAGGCGATCCTGGGCTGGGCGGTGGACAAGATGGAGGAGCGGTACGAGCTAATGCGGCGGGCACGGGTGCGGAACATCGCGGGGTACAACGAACTCGGGGCGGAAGAAATCCTGAAGCGTGTGCAACCCGAAACGACCGAGGAGCGGAACGCCCTGCCGTGGCGGTTGCCCTACATCGTGCTGGTGATCGACGAGGTGGGCGACCTGCTCATGGTGATGAAGAAGGAAGTGGAATCGCACATCATCCGGCTGGCGCAAAAGAGCCGGGCGTCGGGCATTCACTTGATCCTGGCCACGCAGAAGCCGACCGTGGACGTCATCACCGGGCTGATCAAATCCAACCTGCCGGCCCGCATCTGCTTCCAGGTGGCGAGTCGGGCAGACAGTGCCGTGGTGCTCGACGAGAAGGGGGCCGAGAAACTGCTCGGCATGGGCGACATGCTCTTCCTTCAGCCCGGCACCAGCACCATCATCCGCGGGCAGGGTGCCTATGTGGACGACAAGGAGATCGAGCGCGTGACGGGCGAACTGAGCCAGTACGAACCGAACTTCGAGGCCGAGCTGCTGAACCTGAAGGCGACGACCGCGTCGGGTGGAGATTTGTCGGCTCAGCTCCGCGAGCGCGACCCGATGTACGAGCAGGCCATCGAGATCGTCATCCGCGAGAAGCGGGGCAGCACCAGCCTGTTGCAGCGGGCGCTCGGCATCGGCTACGGCCGCGCCAGCCGGCTGATCGACTTCATGGCCGAGGACGGCATCGTCGGCGGCTTCAACGGCAGCAACGCCCGCGAGGTGATGGTGACCACCGAGGAGTGGGAAGAGAGGAAACGGGCGTGAAAGTGGCCCACTCACGCGATGTCCCTGCGAAAAGGCGAACCCGCGCCAGACGAAATGCCTCTAACAAGTGAAGTGGCTGGAATCCAGGCATGGGGCTGCACCGTGAAAGACTTGAAGCAGGTGGTAGCGGTCAAGGAAGTGGAGACGCGCCGCGAGTTGTACGACAGCTATTTGGATCGGGATTGGACAGAACTAATGACTCTGCGGGTTCCCCAGCAACTGGATGCCGCCTTCAGCAGCATGTGCCTCGCGTGGAAGGAGGCGGTGAACACACAGCGCATACCGTTCCTGATGGTGGAGCAGATGGCGTCATTCGCCAACGGGTATATGCGAGCGCGGCCGCCGAAAGGCCGGCGGATGATCGACGCATTACAGATCGACATCCAGAGAAGGTTGAGCGGCAACCTTCGCCGTCACGACCGAAAGCAGATTCAGGCGTCTCTCAAGAAAGCCGACCAAGCCATGCGAATCGCTGACGAACGGGTAGCAGTGCAGTTCCCGAAACAGCAGTATTGGGATGAAGTCATCGAGAACATCGAGATCCGACTCTGCATTACCGGTGCCCAGAACCAGGGGTTCTGTTCCTTGGTATTCGCCTTCGATTTCATCACACGGTATAGCTCGCGGTTGTTCTCAGGTTTGACCGTTACGATTCCCATTGGGCTGATG